>CAZHOU010000119.1:0-5259 GCA_964534165.1 uncultured Zetaproteobacteria bacterium | reverse complement strand
AGAGTAACTTTAGCGCGAGCCATGTTCGTGGCTTTTGTGGGAAGCATAACGAGGTCGTGGCACGAGCAAGCAGCCGGTGTTATGGATTTTCTAGCGCGAGGGTCGGGTGTATACGGAGATTGTTCCCGACTGCTGCATGGCCATGTTACAAACAGTGATTCTGGACAAGGTTTCGGTGGAGAGGGTGATATACAGTGATGGCTAGTGGGCTACAATGGCTGGTGGATGTCTGCTACTCCAGTCACTTCCGCATTCATTACGGGGCCAAGGAGTTTTCCAGGGATGACAACTGCCACATCAATAGCATCGAGTCGTTCTAGTGCTTCAACAAGTGACACCTGGCCAAGTTCAATGGCGCGAAAGCCAACTTCGAGCTATATTCGAAGGAGTGCGAATGGAGATAGAAAAAGACCCGGAAGCTGTGGCCAAAGAGCTGTGGAAATCTTAAGGCAGTACGATGGCTGCTAGTCTACTGTGGTGGAATAAGGGGTTGTGTTGAAGATGAACGATCATTCGACAGGGTGGGCGACTTGTATTTCGCGATGCTTGGCTTCTCCATGCTGTTGGTGAGAACTGAGGGTCGAGGTCTGAGCAAGGCCGTTGTTTATCATTTGTGTAGGTTGATCATGAAGCAGCAAGGATTACGTTGTTGGCGTTGTCCATTCCACCAATCACCAGTCAAAAATCACCAAACTTAGCCAACCATTGCGATCACATGAAATATTCATTCGGACTCAATACTACTATCGCTTTACAGCGTTAGGTATCGATGAAGCGGTCGAGTTGGTTTGCGCCCGACGGCGGGGCCTGGATCATGGGCGTGCTCAACTGCACGCCCGACTCCTTTTCCGACGGCGGAATGCATGCATCCCGTGACGATGCCGTCCGTCATGGCGAGGCCATGTGGCGGGCGGGGGCGGCGCTCGTCGACGTCGGCGGCGAGTCCACGCGCCCGGGGGCCGGACTGGTGCCGGCAACCGAGGAATTGGATCGGGTGATCCCGGTGATCGAGTCGCTCAGCGAGAGAGGGATCCGCACCTCCGTGGACACCTCCAAGGCGGTGGTGATGCGACGGGCTGTCGCGGCCGGCGCCGTCATGGTGAACGATGTCACGGCCCTGCGGGGGGATGCGGAGGCGCCGGCCGTCGTAGCCGAGGCGGGGGTGGACGTGTGCCTGATGCACATGCGCGGCACCCCGGCGACGATGCAGAAGGGCATCTCCTATCGCGACGTGGTCGGCGAGGTGGAGGCCTTTTTCGAGCGCCGCATCCGGGCTTGTCTGGAGGCTGGCATCGATTCCTCGGCGATCGTCCTCGATCCCGGCATCGGTTTCGGCAAGCGCCCGGAGGACAATCTGGCTTTGATCAACGCCATCCCGCGTTTCAAGGCGCTCGGCTTCCCGATCCTGATGGGGGTGTCGCGCAAATCGTTTCTGGGATACCTGACCGGTGCCGCGGTGGAAGATCGTGAGATTGAGACTGCCGCCGCCGTCGCCATCTGCGTCCATGCCGGAGCCGACATCGTGCGCGTCCACGATGTGGCCCTTCAGGCCCGGGCGGTCAAGGTGGCCGCCGCCCTGCGCCGGAGCTTGCCCGCACGCGCCCGCGACGTATCATCCTGAAGGACATGGAAAACTGGTCGTTCGGCATACGCGATTTGGTGGACATCGCCCTGGTCGCCGTAGTGGTCTACTTCATCCTGCGGCTGATCCGGGGTACGCGCGCGGTGCAGATGATCATCGGACTGACCGTGGTCATGATCGTCTACGAGCTGGCGCGATGGTTCGGTCTTCTGACTGTGGAATGGATGTTCGGTCATTTCTTCTCCGCCTTCATCATCATTCTGGTGGTGCTGTTCCAGCACGAGATCCGTCGCGCGCTGATGCAGGTGGGAGTGAATCCCCTGGCTTCGGGCAGCCAGCGTACGGGCCTTGTGGAGGCACTGGTCGATTCGAGTTTCGCCCTTGCCCATCGCGGTTGGGGAGGCCTTCTGGTTATCGAGCGGGAAACGGGGCTCAAGCACCTGTTCGATTCCGGTGTTGAGCTGCATGCGCCCGTTCGCAGCGATCTGATCCAGACGCTGTTCTGCCCACAGGCGCCGATGCACGACGGTGCGGTCGTGATCCAACCGCATCCATCCCACGGCGGCAGGATCGTGGCGGTGCGGGTGTTGCTGCCCCTGGCCCAGGCCGATGCGATGTCCGGGGAATTCGGCACCCGCCACCGTGCCGCCATCGGTCTGACGGAGGAAAGCGACGCACTGGTGATCGTCGTCTCGGAAGAGACCAGGCAGATCCGCCTGGCGGAGGATGGAAAGTTGAGCAAGCCCCTGGACCGCAATGTGTTGCGCGGCATGCTCATGCGATGTTTCTCCCAGACGGCCGTCGAGGCCGTCGCCACCCCCGAGGACGTATGATCCGCCTGCCGCAATGGATGCGGGTTCACGCCCTGAAACTGCTCGCGGTTGCCATCGCCGTGGTGCTATGGTTTCAGGTGCACGGGCAGGGCGCGGCCTCACTCAGCATGGATGTGCCGTTGCAGGTGCAGGGCCTGCGCAGCGATATGGTGATCGTCAACGATCTTCCCGATCATGTGCGTCTGACGATCAGCGGCCTGCAGGCGCAATTGGATGACCTCAAGGCGGCGGATATCCGTGTGCCGCTCGATGCTTCGGATCTGAAAGAACCGGGGGTGGTCACGCGGGCCATCAAGATCTCCGCCATCCGCCTGCCGGTCGGTCTGACCGTGGAAAAGGTGCAGCCGGACCGCTTCCAGTTGCAGGTGGACCGCGTGGTGCGGCGCGAGATCAAGGTCAGGCCGCGGCTGGAATTGCCCCAAGGGTGGAAGGCCGTGAACATCAAGGTGGATCCGCCCCGCGCCGCCCTGACCGGGCCGGAGGTGTGGCTGGATGCCTTATCCGAGGTCAAGACCACGGCGGTCCGCCCCGAACTCAAGCCCGGGCCGTTCACGTTGAAGGTCGGCGTGGAGAGTCCGACCGGCAAGGCCATCCGCTTGGTCAATCCGGGTGCGGTCTTCACCATCCGCGGCGTGTTGGTGCGGGTGCAACGAAGCCATGGCAGGAGGGGAAAATGAAAAGACGTTATTTCGGGACCGACGGCGTGCGCGGAACGGTCAACAAGGAGCCGATGACGGCGGAATTTTCACTGCGACTCGGACGCGCGGCCGGCTATGTCCTGACGCGGCACCTGCGGCACCAGCCGCACATTCTGATCGGCAAGGACACCCGTCTCTCCGGCTACATGATCGAGTCGGCCCTGTGCTCCGGCCTCACCTCCCAGGGCATGAACGTGTTGCTTGTCGGCCCGATCCCGACCCCCGCCGTGGCCTACCTGACCCGCAGCCTGCGAGCGGATGCCGGCGTGATGCTTTCCGCCTCGCATAATCCCGCCCCCGACAACGGCATCAAGTTCTTCGGGGCCGACGGTTTCAAGCTGCCGGATAAAGTCGAGCTTGAGATCGAGCAACGTCTCGATGATCTGCCTCCGCTTCCGCACGCGGACGGGATCGGCAAGGCCTTCCGCGTGGATGACGCCCGCGGCCGTTATGTGGAATTCTGCAAGGCCTCCCTGCCGCGTGGTTTCCGACTGGACGGGCTTAAGGTGGTGGTCGATTGCGCCAACGGCGCCGCCTACGACGTGGCACCGCGTCTTTTCGAGGAACTGGGCTGCGATGTCGTGCCGATGCATGTGGAGCCCGACGGCGGCAACATCAATCTCGAATGCGGATCCACGCATCCGGCCGGCATGCGCGCGCGTGTGGTCGAGACCGGTGCCGATGTCGGTTTCGCCCTGGACGGGGATGCCGACCGTCTCATCGCCTGCGACGCCGAAGGCCGCCTCATCGACGGTGATCGCGTGATTGCCGCTCTGGCCGAGCATCATCTTCGACACGGGCGTCTGACGGGCAAGGCCGTGGTCACGACGGTCATGAGTAACATGGGCCTGGAGAACTATCTGACACGATTCGGGATCACCATGCACCGCGCGCCCGTCGGGGATCGTTATGTGCTCGAGATGATGCGCGAGAAGGGATGCAATCTCGGTGGCGAGCAGAGCGGTCACATCATCATGCTCGACTGCAACACCACCGGCGACGGCCTGCTGACGGCCTTGCAGCTTCTGTGTGTGATGCGCGACCAGGATAGGCCGCTTGCCGAGATTGCGGCCGATCTGCAACTGTATCCGCAAAAACTTTGGAACGTGGCCCTTCCGTCCCGGATGCGGGTGTTGAAGGAACCCGCAGTGCAGGAAGCCCTGGCGGCGGCCGAGGAGCGTCTGAACGGACGGGGGCGCCTGGTCGTGCGCTCTTCCGGCACCGAGCCGAAGTTGCGCATCATGGTGGAGGCCGAGGACGAGGACACGATGCTCGCCGTCGGCGGCGAACTCGTCGGCCGCATCGAGTCGGCCCTGCGCACGCGTGCAGCCTGAAGTGCGTTTGCCGCGAACCTTTGTAGAGCGGGTCGTATGAGGTGCTTCGACGTGTTCAACGGCGATGCCGACGGGCTGTTCGCGCTGCACCAGCTGCGCCTGAGCCGGCCGCTGGAAAGCGAGCTGGTGACGGGAGCCAAGCGCGAGATCGATCTCCTGCAGCACGTGCGTGCACATGCGGGAGATTATGTTCTGGTGCTGGATCTTTCTCTGCATGCAAACCGGGCGGCGCTCCGGAACCTGCTTGCGGGCGGTGTGCGGGTATGCTGGTTTGATCACCATTATGCCGGCGACATCCCCGAGCATGAGAATCTGGAGGCGCATATCGACACGGCGGCGGAGCGCTGCACCAGCCTCCTGGTCAACGAATATCTGCGCGGCGCCCATCTTCCCTGGGCCGTGGCGGCGGCCTTCGGCGACAACCTTCACGACGCCGCCCGCAGGGCCGCCGCTCCCCTGCACTTGCGCGAGGAGCCATTGCAGCGGTTGCGGCTGCTGGGCGAATGCGTCAATTACAACAGCTACGGCTTAAGTCAGGACGACCTTCTCTTCCATCCGGCCGATCTTTACCGCCGTCTGGCGCCGTATTCCGATCCCTTCGATTTCATGGCCGAGGAGGATGTCTTTCCCATGCTGAGGGAGGGCATGGAGAGCGATCTCGGCAAGGCGCGGCGGTTGCGCCCGGAATTCGCCGAGGCCCATGCGGCCCTCTACCTGCTGCCGGATGCACCCTGGGCCCGGCGCGCAAGCGGCCTGTTCGGCAACGAACTGGCCCGGATGGAGCCCGATCGCGCCCACGCCGTTCTGCTGCC
>CAZHOU010000118.1:0-5284 GCA_964534165.1 uncultured Zetaproteobacteria bacterium | reverse complement strand
TTTCGCCGTCGCGTCGTTCGGCGGCTTTCTGGAAACGATCCGCAGCTAAGGATGCGTCGGCAAGAATACCAACAGGAGGTTTCCATGCACAGGATCGACAGTCTGATGTACACCCTGGCCGCCGGAGCCGTCACGTTCATGGCCGCCACCGGCTTCGCCAAGGTCGTGGAATACGTGCAGGGCTGACCCCGCACGGTATCCATGCAATCCATAGGCCGCCCCTTTGGGGGCGGTTTTTTGATGCTCACGGAAGGCTTCGCACCGGTCTGAATTCTCACGTCGTCGCGGATGCCAAAGGGACGGCTGGTTGCGACGGTGATGGGGGATGACCAAAAGCCCCGAATCACAAATCCTCTTCCTCTTCGGTTCGTGTAGTCTTCCCGGCGAATCCGGGCTAGCTTTGAGCGAATGCAAGCCGATGCCGTGATGCAAACCTATGCCCGCTATCCCCTGACCTTGGTGCGCGGGCGCGGTTCCCATGTGTGGGACAACCGTGGCAGAAAATACCTGGACTTTACCTCCGGCATCGCCGTCAACGCCCTGGGGCACGCGCATCCGGCCCTGGCCGAGGCCGTATGCAGGCAGGCCGGGACCCTCCTGCATTGCTCCAATCTGTTCCACATTCCGCAACAACAGGAGCTGGCCGCGCGTCTGGCATCCCTTGCCGGTCTCGAACGCGTTTTCTTCTGCAATTCGGGCGCCGAGGCCAACGAGGCGGCCATCAAATTGGTGCGCAGGTATTGGCACGAAAAGAGCCGCCCACGCACCGTCATCCTGACGGCCAGGGGCTCCTTCCACGGCCGCACCCTGGCCACCGTCGCCGCCACGGGTCAGGACAAAGTGAAGACCGGCTTCGCCCCGTTGCCGGCGGGCTTCCGGCATGTCCCGTTCAACGACATCAAGACCCTGCGGCAAGCCATGAATGCGGAGACTGCGGCGGTGCTGCTGGAGCCCGTCCAGGGCGAAGGCGGCGTGCATGTGGCCGCCGCCGATTATCTTCGGGACGTGCGCAAACTTTGCGACAAGACCGGCGCGTTGATGCTTCTCGATGAAGTGCAGACCGGAATGGGGCGCACGGGCACGATGTTCGCCTGCGAGCAGGCGGGTGTGCGCCCGGACATCCTGACCCTGGCCAAGGGCCTGGGTGGAGGTTTCCCGATCGGTGCCATGGTAGCCGCGGAGAAGGTGGCTGCGGCCTTTGTGCCCGGAACGCATGGCTCCACCTTCGGTGGCAATCCACTGGCCTGCACGGCGGCATTGACCGTCCTCGATGTCATCGCCCGGGAAGACTTGCTGGAAAACGTCCGCGACCAGGGCGCAAGGCTGCGGCGGGGTCTGGTGGCACTCAAACGGAGGTTTGCGGACATCCGGGAGGTGCGGGGCATGGGCCTGCTGCTGGGCATGGAAATGGCGGCGCCGGTGACGAAACTTCTCGCCGCCTGCCGCGACAAAGGCTTGCTTCTCCTGCCCGCGGGCCCCAAGGTGCTACGTTTTCTTCCGCCCCTGAATGTCCATGCGGCCGAAATCGACGCGGCACTGGAAATGCTGGCCGCCGCCATGAACGAGGAGACGTCATGCGACACTTCCTGACCCTGCTGGATGTCACGCCCCGAGAGGCACAACACATCCTGACACGGGCCGCCGAGCTTAAATCGATGCTCAAAAGCGGCATCCCCCATCGCACGCTGGAAGGCAAGACCTTGGGCATGATCTTCGACAAGGCGAGCACGCGCACACGCGTTTCCTTCGAGGTCGGCATGTTCCAGTTGGGCGGGCACGCCTTGTTTCTGCACTCGGGCACGACCCAGCTCGGCCGTGGCGAGCCGATCGAGGATTCGGCGCGTGTTCTCTCGCGCATGGTGGATGCGATCACCATCCGTACCTACGGCCATGACATCGTCCAGACTTTCGCCAAATACTCGCGGGTGCCGGTGATCAACGCCCTGACCGACCTCACACATCCATGCCAGATCCTGGCTGACGTCTTCACCTTCCAGGAGATGCGAGGCGAGATCCGCGGCAGGACGGTGGCCTGGATCGGCGACGGCAACAACATGGCGCATTCGTGGATCAACGGCGCCGTCAGTTTCGGCTATCGCCTGCGCATCGCCTGCCCGCCGGCGTATTGCCCCGATCCCGCCTTGCTTGCCGCCGCTCGCGATCTCGGCGCCGATGTCGAACTCACGGAGGATCCTCTCGAGGCCGCGCGAGACGCCGACCTCGTCACCACGGACGTGTGGGCCTCGATGGGACAGGAGCGGGAGAGGGCCGAACGGAAAAAAGCCTTCGCCGGCTTCCAGGTCAATGCACGCGTGATGGCGGCGGCCAAACCCGGCGCCCTTTTCATGCACTGCCTTCCGGCCCATCGCGGCGAGGAAGTGGCGGCGGAGGTCATCGACGGCCCGCAATCGGTGGTATGGGAGGAGGCCGAGAACCGCCTGCACGCGCAGAAGGCGCTGCTGGAGTTTTTGCTGGCCTGAAGGCCCGGCGACCGGAATCCCGGCCATTGGTTTGCCGGTCCCAAGGCGTGTACCATCCGCCCTGCCCAATGGGTGGCCTTGAATTCTCGATCGGGAGTTGCACATGGAGGACATCAAAAAGGTGGTGCTGGCCTATTCCGGCGGGCTGGACACCTCCATCATTCTCAAATGGCTCCAGGAAACCTACAACTGCGAGGTGGTGACCTTCACGGCCGACATCGGCCAGGGTGAGGAGGTGGAAGATGCCCGCGCCAAGGCCCGTGCCTGCCATGCCGCCGCCATCTACATCGAGGACCTGACGGAGGATTTTGTCCGCGATTACGTGTTTCCGATGTTCCGCGCCAATGCCGTCTACGAGGGTGAATACCTGCTCGGCACAAGCATCGCCCGACCGTTAATCGCCAAGCGCATGGTCGAGATCGCCGAGGCCGAGGGTGCCGACGCCGTCGCCCACGGCGCCACCGGCAAGGGCAACGATCAGGTGCGTTTCGAACTCGGCTTCTATGCCCTGAAACCGGACATCCGTGTCATCGCCCCCTGGCGCGAATGGAACATGAACTCCCGCCGTCAGATGCTGGAGTACGCCGAATCCCGAGGCATCCCGATCGAGCGCAAGCGTGAGGGGTCAAAATCACCGTATTCAATGGATGCCAACCTGTTGCATATCTCTTACGAGGGTTACGATCTCGAGGATCCATGGCGCGAACCGCCGCAGAGCATGTGGCGATGGACGACGTCTCCGGAGAAGGCACCGGACACGCCGGAATATGTGGAACTGCGTTTTCGCGGCGGTGACCTTGTCGCCATCAACGGCACGGAAATGTCGCCGGCCGCGTTGTTGCGGGAATTGAACCGGCTGGGAGGAAAGCACGGCATCGGGCGCATCGATATCGTCGAAAACCGCTACGTGGGCATGAAGTCGCGTGGTTGCTACGAAACCCCCGGCGGAACGATTCTGCTGAAGGCGCACCGGGCCATTGAATCCATCACGCTGGACCGGGAGGTGGCGCATCTGAAGGACGAGTGGATGCCACGCTATGCCCAGCTCATCTACAACGGCTACTGGTTCGCGCCCGAGCGGGAGGCCCTGCAACGCATGATCGATGCCACCCAGACGAGCGTGAACGGGGATGTACGCCTCAAGCTGTACAAGGGCAACGTTCTGGTTGTTGGCCGCAAGTCGGATCGTTCCCTGTTCGACCGCCGGCTGGCCACTTTTGAGGAAGATCAAGGCGCGTACCGGCAGCAGGATGCAGAAGGCTTCATCAAACTCAATGCCCTGCGTCTGCGCCTGGCCGCCATGCTTCGGGGCAAGCCGTGAGAGAAAAAAAGTATGCGCTACGACCCAATCACCAAGCTGTTGCACTGGGGCATTGCACTTGCCATCACCCTGCAGATGCTGAACAGCCTGGTCATGGAGGCCCCCGAGCCCGGGGAGGTACGCAGTGCGATCGAGGCGGGCCTGTTCGAGATCCACGAATACACGGGCCTGCTCGCTTTCATTCTTCTTTTGCTGCGCTGGTTGTGGAGCGTTTCGGGCCATGCAGCGGGCGGCTGGCGGCATCTGTTTCCCTGGTATTTCGCCGACGGTCGCAAGGAACTCCTTGCGGACATCCGGCGCGAGGTGCCCGACTGGTTCAGAGGTCGGATTCCCGAGCCGAGTGAGAGTGACGCCATCGCCAAGACCGTGCACGGCCTGGGTCTGATTCTCGCCTCCATCATGGCCGCATCCGGCCTCGTGATCTTTTTCGGCATGCAGGAAAATGGCGCCATGAACCCCGTCGTGCATTGGGTTTCCGAAATCCATGAAGAGGTTTCTACGCTGATGTGGATCTTCCTTGGCGGCCATGCCGGTATGGCGTTCTGGCACCAGGCCCTCGGCCACAATGTGCTCGGCAAGATGTTCCTCTCCCTGCGCCGCTGAGGCGGCGGCCACCGCGAGAAACCTCTCCGCCCCTCCTACGTCCGGCCGCGGCTGCGCCCGGCGGCGATGCCGCCGGCGATCAAATGCGCCGTGCGCAGCGGCTCGGGGATCAAGCCGTTCAAGGCAAAATCACGCAACAGCGTCTGCGCCTGCAGCCGTGACATGCCGGCGCGTTGCACAAACACCCTCTCCAAACGCTCCATCGGTCCGGCTCGCTCGATCAAGGACCATTTCTTCTCTCCTCCCCGTACATGTCGCAGCAGGGCTTCGCGGATGCCCTGCATGTCCGGTTGTCGGCGCGCCACCACCAGGACCGGGATGCCTAGTTCGGACCACAGGGTCCGGATGTCCACGACATTGAAGCCGGCAAAGGCAATCCCCTGCAACAGAATTGCCTGCGTGTGGGCGTGAAATTGCGAATGCCGGACGAGGCGTACGATCACCTCGGTGGCATCGTCGCCGTCCCGCCGCACCTGCCCGCTCAGCACCCCGACCAGACGCGGCCCCGAGTAAACCGCCCCCACCAGCAACACGTGTTTCTGCTCCTCCCGCAGGACGGGTGCATCATCGAAACCGATGACATTGGAAAATCCTAGAACCACTGCGCCTGCGGGAGATGGACACCGGATTGGGTGGCGTAATAAATCAGAAGAGCGATCAGCAAGAGCAGGGTGCCGCCCAAAATGACAAAGGAAGCCAGGATGATCAGCAGGGCGGCACCGCCCCCCACGCGCGCATGCGTGACCAGTCCCTGCCAGTTCAGATACAGATTCCATAGATAGGCGAGCGCCGTGAAAAAGGGAATCCAGGAAAACACGAGCGGCGCGGCTCCGTAGGCGCAAATCTGAAACGCATCCACGGTGGTGAGCGGAACCTTGCA
>CAZHOU010000117.1:0-5287 GCA_964534165.1 uncultured Zetaproteobacteria bacterium | reverse complement strand
AAAAGAAAAAGGCGGGGGTACCCGCCTTCTTCGCATCGGAAACAAGGATGTCAGCGCTTGGAAAACTGCGGGGCTTTCCTTGCCTTGTGCAGACCGTACTTCTTGCGCTCCACGGTACGCGCATCGCGCGTGAGCATCCCGGCCTGTTTGATCTGTGGACGCAGGTCCGGATTGTAGGCCACAAGGGCTCGTGCCAGACCGTGCCGGACGGCGCCGGCCTGACCGCTGATACCGCCTCCGTGCACCTTGACCCGGACATCGAGGCGACCGGAGAGTTGCGTCAGTGCCAGAGGCGACAGGGCGTGCTGGCGTATGAATTCTACCGGAAAATACTGGCTCGCATCGCGGCCGTTGATCTCGACCCTGCCGTTTCCGGGCCGGACGATCACCCGTGCCACGCTGCACTTGCGGCGGCCGGTGCCGCGAAACATGGATTCCGTCATAGTTTTCGCCTCGCCGTTCACAGTCCGAGGGCCTTGGGATTCTGGGCCGCATGCGGATGCTTCTCACCCGCGTAGACTTTGAGTTTTTTGAACATTCTTCGACCCAGAGGATTGCGCGGGAGCATCCCCTTGACAGCCGCCTCGATGATCCGTTCGGGATGCCTGCGGCGTTGTTCCTTGAGGGAAATGCTCTTCAACCCGCCCGGATAGCCGCTGTGGCGGCGATAGAATTTCTGCTCCTCTTTGCGCCCGCTCACACGCACCTTTTCCGCGTTGATGATGATGACGTGATCGCCGCAGTCGGCATGAGGGGTGTATTGGGGTCGGTGTTTGCCGCGCAGGATGGCGGCTGTTCGGGCCGCCAGACGCCCGAGCACGGCATCCGTGGCGTCGATCACATACCATTCGCGCTCAATGCTGCCGGGGCGATAGGTCCATGTACGCATGCATTCCACTCCGTTCGTTTGACCAACTTCTTGGTCGTTGCCGCCGCATCGGGCGAAGAGGCGCGCAGTATAGGCAGCGGATCGTGGATGTCAAAAGCTTTCACGGCCCGAGGTGCCTTTGCGAACGGGGTTGTTTTCGCTAGAGTAAGGTGGTCGATGTTTGATGTTCTCGTAAAAAGTCCAACGACGTCGTGCGAGGGACCGCGAGCGAAGCGTGGAAAAACGAAGACAGGGCCATTGCAGGAAAAGCGGGGACAGTTTCACTTTTTCGGGGCGAAGCGCGGAAGAAAGTAAACTGTCCCCGCTTTTCTGTATTATGCGCTCCTTGGAGCTGAAGGAGATACCGAAAGATGCGAAGCATGCTTGATTCTGCGGCCGGAAGTGGGGGAAACCGACGCGCGCCCCGGGCATGGAGGCTTGATCGAAGATGAAGGCCCGCCAGGAAAAGATTCTGGCCGAGGTGGTACGCTGTTATCTCGACAGCGGCAGGCCCGTGCCCTCGGGTATGATTGCGCGGCGACAAGGCGTCGGTTTGAGTCCTGCCTCCGTTCGCAACGTCATGAGTGAACTGGAGCGGTTGGGACTGTTGTTTCAGCCCCATACCTCGTCGGGGCGTGTGCCGACCGATGCCGGTCTGCGCTATTTCGTCGATCGTCTGATGGTGATGGACGAAGGCCTGAAACAGTCCCTGGAACGCATCGTCACACTGTATCTTCGCTCCGAAACGGAACAGGAAGCCCTGCTGCGTCGGGCCACCGACGAGCTGGCCACCCTGACCCGCTTCGCCGGTCTGGTATGGGTCCGGCGTCCGCTCCCCCGGCGGATCCGTCGCCTGGAGTTGGTGCCTGTCGGCTCGGAATGCGTCCTGGCCCTGATCGTGACCGATTCGGGTCGGGTGCGCAATCGCCTGCTGCATCGATCCCCGCGTCTGGATGACCGCGGCCTGGAGAGACTCTCCGTGCGTTTGAACACCATGCTGCAGAACTGCAGTCTCAAGGAAGCAAGACTGCGCCTGCAACAGGAGATGCGATCGGATCAATTGCATATCCGTCGCTTGTTGGCGGACTTGAAAAAATGGACCGATGCTCCCATAGACGAACAGGAGGATGTGATCGTCAGCGGTCAGCGCCAGTTGCTCAACATGCCGGAATTCGGGGTGAGTGAGGCGATGCGCTCGTTGCTGGCGGCGTTGGAGGAGAAGGAGCAATTGTTGCGTCTGGTTACGCAAGTGGAACGCGAGGAGAACGGCGTCAGGGTGTTCATCGGCCGCGAACATGCCCTGGATGATATGGAGCAGGCGGCGGTCGTTCTGGCCCGCTACGAGGGGCCGATGCACGTGACGGGTACCGTGGGAGTGATCGGACCGAAACGCATGCATTACGAGCATGTGTTGTCCTTGGTGGAATGCACGGCCAAGCGGATTACCTGGATGCTGGGAGGCATGCATTGAAGAGAAAAGAGTCGAAGCAGCAGGCGCAGGCGGAAGGCGAAACCACGGCCAAGACCGGGGAGCGCGGAAAGAACAAGGGCAAGAGCAGTGAGCACGCCGAAAAGGCCTTGCAGGCGGCTCAGGCCGAGATCGCCGAACTGAAGGACAAACTGCTGCGCCAACTGGCCGAGACCGAGAACGTGCGCAAGCGTGCCCGGCGTGAGGTCGAGGCCGCAAGCAAGTTCGCCATCGAGCGCTTCGCGCGCGCCATCCTCGATGTCGTGGACAATCTGGAGCGGGCGCTTGCGAGCGAGCATGGCAACGCCGAGGCTCTGCGCGAGGGTGTGCGGCTGACCCTGAACGCATGGCACGATGTCATGCGCAAGTTTCATATCGAGCGTGTGGACGCCCTGGGGCGGGACTTCGATCCCCACCTGCATGAGGCCCTGGCGCAGGTGCCCGATGCGGCTCCGGCCGGACGGGTGATCGCCCAGCATGCCGCCGGTTACACCCTGCACGGTCGCCTGCTCAGGCCGGCCAAGGTCATCGTTTCCTCCGGGCCGGTAAAGGAGGCCGAGAAAAAAGAAGAGAGGGAAGAAGGCGGCAAGCCGGAAGACTCCGGGGGTTGAAAAGATCCCCGACCATCCCCACAAATAGGCAAAGACCAAACGTGCGGCGCCGATCGCTGCCGCAAACGGAAGACGGAGACGAATAAAATGGCGAAAATCATCGGTATCGATCTGGGTACGACCAATTCCTGCGTGGCTGTCATGGAGGGCAACACCCCGAAGGTGATCCCCAACAGCGAGGGCGACAACACCACCCCTTCGGTGGTGGCGTTCACGGAAAGCGGCGAGCGGCTGGTGGGGGCGCCGGCGAAGCGCCAGATGGTGACCAATCCCAGCAGGACGTTTTATGCCGTCAAGCGCCTGATCGGCCGCAAGTACGATTCCGAGGAGGCCAAGCGGCACAAGGAGCTTGTCTCCTATCCCGTGGTGGCGGCGGACAACGGCGACGCCTGGGTGGAGTGTGACGGCAAGAAGATGAGTCCGCAGGAGATCTCGGCCATCGTCCTGCAGAAGATGAAGCAGACGGCCGAGGACTATCTGGGTGAGAAGGTCACCGATGCGGTGATCACGGTGCCCGCCTATTTCAACGATTCGCAGCGGCAGGCGACCAAGGATGCCGGCACCATCGCCGGTCTGAACGTGCGCCGCATCATCAACGAGCCGACAGCGGCGGCCCTGGCCTACGGTCTCGACAAGACGGAGGAGAATCATCTGATCGCGGTCTTCGATCTCGGAGGCGGTACCTTCGACATTTCCATCCTGGAGATCGGCGACGGCGTGTTCGAGGTCAAGGCCACGAGCGGGGATACCTTTCTGGGCGGCGAGGATTTCGATCAACGGATCATTCAATACCTGGCGGAGGAGTTCAAAAAAGAGAATGGCATCGATCTGATGGCCGACCGGCTGGCCCTGCAGCGGCTCAAGGAGGCGGCGGAGAAGGCCAAGATCGAACTCTCCTCGCGGGCCCAGACCGAGGTCAACCTGCCCTTCATCACGGCCGATGCCTCGGGACCGAAGCATCTTCTTATCAAGCTGACGCGTGCCAAATTCGAGAACATGGTGGCCGATCTGGTGGAACGCACCATCGGACCGTGCAGGCAGGCGTTGAAGGATGCCGGGGTCAAGGCCTCGGATATTCATGAGGTCGTGCTGGTGGGCGGCCAGACCCGCATGCCCATGGTGCAGAAGAAGGTGACCGAATTTTTCGGCCGTGAACCGCACAAGGGCGTCAATCCGGACGAGGTTGTGGCCATCGGTGCGGCGATCCAGGGTGCCGTGCTGGCCGGCGATGTCAAGGATGTGCTGCTGCTCGACGTGACGCCGTTGTCCCTCGGTATCGAGGTGGAGGGAGGCCTGCTCAACAAGATCATCGAGCGCAACACCACGATTCCGACCAAGAAGAGCCAGATCTACACCACGGCGGCCGACAATCAGACGGCGGTGACGATCAAGGTGGCGCAGGGCGAGCGGGACATCTTCGCCCACAACAAACTTCTGGGTGTGTTCAATCTCGAGGGCATTCCGCCGGCGCCGCGGGGCGTGCCGCAGATCGAGGTAACCTTCGATATCGACGCCAACGGCATCCTGCACGTCACCGCCAAGGACAAGGGCACGGGCAAACAGGCATCGATTCGGATCGAAGCCGGCTCCGGTCTGTCCAAGGAAGAGATCGAACGCATGAAGAAGGACGCCGAGATGCATGCGGAGGAGGACAGGCGACAGAAGGAGATCATCGAGGAACGCAACCGTGCCGATGCTCTGGTCTATTCCACGGAAAAGGCACTCAAGGAGCACGGCGACAAGGTGGATGCCGCCACGCGCAAGGGAATTGAGGACGCATTGGCAGTCTTGAAGAAGACGCTGGAGGGTGACGACATCGGCGCCATCAAGCAGGCCGAGGAAAAACTCGCCCAGGCTTCGCAGAAACTGGGTGAGGAGATCTACAAGCACACGCAGGCGAGCACCTCCGGTGCCGGCGGCGAGGCCGAGGGTACCCAGGGTAAGGCTGAATCCGGTGCCGAGGATTCCGAGGTCGTGGATGCCGAGGTCGTGGATGACGACAAAAAGTGAGCGGTGAGACACGGCGGGAGGAGGAAGTTTCCTCTTCCCGCGATCATCATCTCCCGATTTCCGGTTAGAGGCCGCGGGTGCCGACCAAGCGGGATTATTACGAGATCCTCGGCGTGAGCCGGGATGCGGACACGAACGCCATCAAGCGCGCTTACCGCAAGCTGGCTATGAAATACCATCCGGATCGCAACAAGGACGATCCCGACGCGGCGGAGAAGTTCCGCGAGGTGACCGAAGCCTACGAGGTGCTTTCCGACCCGGAGAAGCGCGCCCGGTACGATCAATACGGGCATGCCGGCGTGGACGATCAGATGCAGGATTTCTGGGCCC
>CAZHOU010000116.1:0-5293 GCA_964534165.1 uncultured Zetaproteobacteria bacterium | reverse complement strand
ATGGCATCGATTTTCGTCGACGGCATGGCCTGCCGGACGCTCCGTTCGATGGCGGCGAAGTTTTGTCCGGGGATGGCCTTGTTCTGCGAGAGGGTAGGTGATTTGGTGTGGTCTTGCGCCGGCTCGGTCGCATGGCCGAGTCCGGCCGCGAGCGTCAGGAGCAGGCCGAAGAGAATCTTGTAGCTCAGGTTCATGAGGGTCCTCCGGTATCGTTGGCGTTATTGAGCAGGTCCACCCGGGGCCTGTCGACGCCTATCCAGGCCACAGCGACGGAGGCCCTTTTGCCGCGAGACAAGGCGCACCGAGCGCCGTGTACTCGATGTACATAAGCGAGGTGCAACGCCGTATCGCGGCAAAAGGGCCCCGTCCCTCCGGGTTGCGCCCCAAAAGACGCCATGCTGCGTTGCTCGTCGTTCATTTGGAGTCACCAAACTTCTCTCCTCGCGCCTTGCCTGGCGTCTTTTGGGGCGGCAACGCTGCGGTCTGGATAGGCGCCGACAGGCCCGAGCTCGAGTCCTTCGTTCAGCACGACTTCCACGACCCGGCCGGCATCCACCTCGAGGACCGGATAGACCTCGTTGGCCCGTTCCAGGTACCACTGGGCGATGCGGTCCAGTGCCGAGGCGAAACCGTTGGCGACCCCGTACTGGGCGATGTTGCCGGGATCGATGCTCTGCACGTTGCCAAGGGCGCTGGTGGACAAGGACGTGAACGACTGGGCGACGCCGTTGCCGATCCCACCGGCCACGCCGGCGACCAGTGCGCGGGCGATCAACTGCCCCTGCTTGCTCACCACCCGGCCGCGCAGGCCCGCCTTGCCGTCTTCGCCCGTGACGAAGCCTTTCAGGGCGACCTCCAGCACGGTGCCGTCGCGCAATACGCAGCTCAGTTTCTCGAGCCGCAGGTAGGCGCGTTCGGAGGCCAGGTCCCCGTAGCCGGCGGCGGTGACGAAGCACTCCCGCACGCGCGACCGGAAGCGGTTGGGCAGGGTGCCGTGGTCCACGAGGCGCAGCAGCACCGGCTGCGGGTTGGTCTTTGCGAGTCCGCCGGTGGGTGCGTCGAGGCCGGAGAGCAGCACCGCCTTGGCGAACGCCCCGGCCGGAAGGAAGTCGCGCACGTGGTGGGTGACCTTGTCGGCGGCAGCCTCGCCATCGCCGGCTTTGCGCGTGGTGGTCTTGCCGTCCGGGACGTTGCTAGCCGGGGCGAGGTCGACCACCAGGATGCCCGGCGGCGTGCCGGCACGCGCGGTCGTGCCACGGCGGGTGTTGTCCAGCCGTCTTGGCGGGGGTGGCGGCGGAGGCAGAAGCTGTTTGGCGACGGTTTCCTTGATGCGGTCGCCCTGAACCGAGGGCATCAAGCTGCCGGAAGCGGAGTTGGCCGACGCCTGCGGTTTCAACGTGGGGGGTGGTGGCAGAGTCCGGGTGGTGGTCCGCGCCTTGTCACGTTGCTGGCGTTGCAACCGCTCCAATTGGCTGCGCAGGTCGTCCATCTCGCGCCGCAGCGCCTCGTTCGTCTGCTTGATGTTCTGCAGTTCGGTCTCGGAACGGGTGATCCAGACCTCGCTCGGGTCCAGGCTGTTGGCCGGGGTGCGGTAGCTCTTGACCACCTCCCGTGCCTTGACGGCCTGCTCGATCCGGCGGGAGGGATCGGAGAGGTAGAGCCCCAGCACCACCAGCGAGACGACGGCGCCCACGGCGGCGATGGTGATCCAGGCCTGGCGGCGGCGGATAGCCCGGCTGTCTTCCATCTAGCGTCCCTCCCTGACCAGGTAGATCCGGGTCGACTGCTGCGGGGCCAGGTTGTGCTCCACGATGGCCACCGCCTTGATGTCGGCGGCCAGGGCCGCGAACTCCCGCTCGTCCAGGCGCATCTCCTCATCCGAGACGTTGGTGAGCTGGTATACCTCGCCGGTGAAATCACCGTCAAAGCGTGTGACCAGCACGACCCTGGCCTCGGCCCACAATGGGATCTCCCGCCCCTCGGCGGCGGGGAGGTAGCCGTCGGGCACCGCGCCGCGCGCCATGTCCCGGACCAGGCGCTTGATCCGCTCGACGTAGGGGATGGAATGGGCGTCGTGACCCGAAGCGCGCGGAGCGGCGGCACGGTTCTTCGGGCGGAGCAGCACCGTGTCCGACGGCATGTCCACGGGCACCGCCAGCAGGGTATGGGTGGCCCCCTGGTCGTCCCGGATGAAGAAGCTGAAGGCACGGGCCGTCATGCCGGGCACGGGACGCAGAAACACTTGGCCGCCCTCCCGGTCGGGTTCGACCTGCATGTGGTCCTCCAGGCCCCAGACGCGCGTGATCCGGCCCCCGTCCGCCATGGCGATGCGGGTGAGGTCCCTGATGGACACCTTGATGGTGACGGTCTGGCCGTCCACCACCTCCACGAGCTGCAGGGCGTGGGCCTCAAGACTCAGGTTCAGCAGTATCGCCGTCAGTAGCAAACGGATTCGCACTGTTTTGGACCTCCGTGAATTTCGAGACGAACAGCCGGCCGTCCCGGTAGGCAAACCGGATCAGGAACCGGGCCTGGCGTTGTTCGGTCTGTTTGTTGCCCACCAGGGTGGTGAGTTGGCCGGTGAGGGCGGCCTGTTGCCCCTTGAGCCGGATCTCCTGGGGGTAGAACACCGAGGAGAGGCGGTTGCGCTTGATCTTGTGCGCGTCGCCTTCCAGTTTGGCGGCGAGGGCGCCGTAGCTCTTGGGATCCGCGTAACGCAGAAACAGGCCCACCTGGTGGTCGATGTTGTCGGGGTTGTAGGTGAGCGCGAGGCTCGCGAAGAACACCGCCATCTGTTCCAGGTACTCGGGCGACACCTCGTCGCCATGCACCCAGAAGGCCTTCTCGAACACCGGCGGGACGACGATGGTCTTCTCCCGCACGTCGGTATTGATCACCCAGTACGCCAGGCCCATGTTGGAGATGGCCATCGCCAGGGCGACGGCCATCCACAGGTTGCGCCGCCAGAGGGTTTCCGCGAGCAGGGAACGGTAGCGGCGCTCCCTCATCCCACGTACTCCCGGACGTGACTGGGCGCGCGTCCCCTAAACCACCACTGCGACGGGGTGTACCAGTAGAGAAAGCGGGCAATGATTCCCCGGCCACCTTCCGCCTTCACCCGCGCGAAACCGCGGGACAGCAACAGGCCGATGACGACGCCGACGAGGATCTGGCCGAGCAAGGCCCCCATCAGGGTGAAGAAGATCACCAGGATGGCCTCGTCCGCGTCCCAGAAAAAGAACTGGGGCGGATCGTCGAGCCGGCGGGGGATCAGGTAGTTCTCCTGTTCCACGTTTACACCACGGCGGAACCGAAGATGGCGTCGATGATGGTCGGACCCAGCGCCCCGAACACCGCCAGGATCACGCCCAGGATGGCGGGCAACGGACTGCCCTTGGCGGCGCCGTAACCCAGACCGATCAGGCCGCCGACGATGGCGATGCCGCGGCCGAGATAACCGGTCGCCGCATCGTAGAAGAACTGATAGGCGCTCTGGAACTCCGCGCCCGTGGTCGCGGCCAGGGCGATCCCCGGCAGCAGCAGGATCGCCAGCAGCGCAGCGGACTGGTGGAAGGCGATGGTTCGAGTCATGGTGTATTACCTCCAGGTTGGTTTGCAGTTGAATTGCCCTTGCTCGGGGTGTCCAAAGGTTCGGGTCTGATCTCGGCACGGCGGTTGGCCGCCCGGCCGAGGGCGGTGTCGTTGGTTTGCAGGTAACAGCACTTGCCGCGACCGCTGACACGGATACGTTCGGGATCCAGTCCGAGAGTGACCAGGTGGTTCTTCACCGATTGGGCGCGGCGCAGCGCCAGCCAGTCGTTGAAGTCCTGGGGACCGACGCTGTCGGTGTGGCCCACGATGGTGAGCCGTTGCTTCCTGAATTCGGGCAGAAGGTCTTGCAGGGCCTGCTTGTCGGCGGCCGATAGCTGCGCAGTGCCGAAAGCGAAGTGGGCGGCAAACAAAACCTTCGTCTGTGGCTTGGGTGTCTCGGCTTTGGCTGCCTGCGTCGCTCTACCGGCTCCATCCACGGCGCTGTTCTTGACCGGTTTGGTTATTGCTACCGGATGTTGGGTGCGCGGCTTGTTTGTCTCGCTGAATGGCGTCTTCGGTGTCGGGCCGGGACAGTCCGCACACACCACGTAGAGCGGTTGTGCGTCCCGGTGCGCGACGGACGGCTGCTGTGTCACACCCAGCCTTGTCGGTGCGCTCAATTCACTCTGGCTGGGCGGTGTTGATGCACAACCGGCCAACACCGCAAGGCAGATGCCCATAAACCCTGATCGCATAATCTTCACGTCGTCGTTCTGTTGTTTGGTCTCTTCTCGTGCCGGCGTTGTAGGCGCCAACAGCCCGCCAGCCATAGCCGAATTGCCGGACGTTACCGGCCAGGATCCAGGCGCCCACGCCGATGCTGAGGCAGGGATCCCAAAGATCCCGTGGCTCGATGCCATACTGCTCCAGGACGGGAAACCACCGTGAGTTGATCTGCATCAGCCCGATGTCGGCTGTCCCGTCCGCATTGACATGCATCGCTCGCGGGTCAAGCCCGCTCTCCACTTCGGCGATGGCCCGCAGGAGGGCAGGGGCAATGCCGTAGCGTCCTCCGGCCTCGTGGAAACATGCCGCTAGCTCATCCGCCTGAATGGGTCCAGGGATCAGCGCCGCTAACGCTGCAACCAGGCCAAGCACTCGCCGAGGCGTTTCCATTCCAGTTCCACCTCTTGCGGAAGCAAGATGCCAGGGGCATGTTCACCGATGGCCGAGTAGAGTTTCCCTGCGGCAACAAGTACATCCCGTACCTCCTGTGGGAGGTCGCTGATTGGAGCCGGCTTGATGCGTGCCACCCCTGGTGTGTGCTCCTCGGACACACTTCGTGCATCCGGATCCGCCTCGGGCGGATTCGCAGGGCCGGCATCGGGCAACGTCGCAGCGTTTTTCGACTGGCACATCCCGCTTTCCTCGTAATGCGCGGAACCCCTCCGGAAATCAGTTCCGGTAACGAGGCAGCATCGTCGGGAAAACGGGGGTAGTAGGGAAGGGAAAACGTTATGTGATTCGTGGAAGGTTTTTACAGCGAGGACAGCGCATGTCGCCACGGGGTTGACAGGCTTATTGCAATCTTCTTGGCTATGAGCGACAGGTACGCTGTCCGTACCGTTTCGCCATGGCCGGGAAAATACACATGCATTGGTTGCTTCTGGCTGAGGTACCTGAGGAACTGGCGTTTTAACCCCTTTCCAAATGTAAATGGCTCCCAAAACCCGCGCACAGATGGCGAAGTCAGCCTACAGGG
>CAZHOU010000115.1:0-5305 GCA_964534165.1 uncultured Zetaproteobacteria bacterium | reverse complement strand
TTACACCACTCTGGAGGCGGCACTCGATGCCGAAATGGGGAGAAGGGAAGCCGGATCCTTTCTTGTGCTCGGCTCCTTCACCAGCGTGGCCGCGGCCCTGAACTGGTGCCGGAGGCGGATGTGAGAATGGCTGCGAACGGGTCCGGGAGCGGGCATGCGGCCAGGAAATCCCTCGGACAGCATTTTCTCACGAACCGCAAGGCCGTTGCACGCATCGTGGACGCTGTTCCGATGCAGGCGAGCGTGCTCGAAATCGGGCCCGGACGCGGTGCCCTCACCATACCGTTGCTTTCCCGCGCGGCGCATCTGACGGTGATCGAAAAGGACGATCGCCTGGCTGCCATGTGGCATGAGAAGGCTTCCAGCTGCGACACGCTCGAATGCGTGCACGGCGATGTGCTCGAGGTGCTCGCCGATGTGCTGGAGCGCAGCCCCCCGGATTGGGTGGTGGGGAATCTGCCTTACAACATCAGCGGCCCGCTGTCGGCCCGCCTGTTCGCATACGCCCTTGACGGTATGGTTCTGATGTATCAGCGCGAAGTCGCATCCCGCATCCTGGCCACCCCGGGAAGCAAGACCTACGGTTCCTTGAGTGTGCTGGCCCGCCATCATTATGAGATCCGGCGCCTGCTTACCTTGCCGCCGGGAGCCTTCAATCCCCCGCCCAAGGTGCATTCCGTGGTGCTGGTGTTCAGGCCGCATGGATGCCCGCGGCGCTGCAGCTACGCGGCGCTGGAGAAGGCCGTGCGCCAGGGCTTCGCCCATCGGCGCAAGACGGTGGCCAACAACTTTCGGGGTCGGATCACCGCCGGGATCTGGCGGCGGCTTGGTATTGATCCCGGCAGCCGGCCCGAACAGCTGGATTATCCGGGATGGGAGACTCTGGCACGCTTCCTTGAAACCGGTTCGGGCTTTTTACACCGGCACGGTTAACCCGGGGTTTTCATGGGATCGCGCCTGCCTGCCGCGCTTCGCTCGGCGCAGGCCGGCAAGAAGCATAGCTTTATGCTTGGGTGCGCATCCGGCGCGGAAAAGCGGAGTGTCGTTGCGAGGCCCCGCAGGGGCCGTGGCAATCTCCTTCGTCACGGCGTTCCTCGCAATGACCGTGTCCCCGCTTTTCCACGATGCAACTCCTTCATGGGTTTCGATAGTTCAAATCCCGACACATGATCATCATGAAAAATCCGGGTTTACCGCATCGGCTCCTCAACCACCCAGTTCCCGTGTGTTGCGCTCGATTTCGAGTTTGAGACGTTCGAGCAGTTCATTTCTCGGCGTTGCCGCCACAACTTCGGGTGGAATGAAGGGCAGGAAGCGGATGCGGACAGTCCCCGGGTATTTGATGTAGCTGCGTTTCGGCCAGCACAGACCGGCATTGTGTGCCATGGGTAGAATGCCGACACCGGCCTGCTTGGCCAGCATGACCCCGCTGGCCTGGTAATTTCCCGTGGTCCCCGGCTTGACCCTTTCTCCTTCCGGAAAGATCACGATCCAACGCCCTTTCTTGAGGAACCGCTTGCCCTGATTCAATACATCCTTCAAGGCTTCGATGGCATGCCCCCTGCGAACGGCGATACCGCGCAGCACCCACAGCACCCAGCCGAAGAGAGGGATGAAATAAAGGCTGAACTTCAACACCCACGTGAAGGGAGGGATGAGGATGGGCATGGCGATGGTCTCGAAAGCGGACTGGTGTTTGGCCATGACCACGCAGGCTTCATGCGGGAGATGTTCGCGTCCTTCCACGACAAGCCGGATGCCGCAGATGAGGCGCGCACATGCCAGGATGGTGGCGCTCCAGGCCCGGGCCCAGAACCAAGCCGGGGCAAATCCGAACGGTCGGGTGATAAGCAGCAGGATGGAATAGATCGCGGTGAAGACGATCATCAGCAGATTGAACAGCGTCGAACGCAGGATCAGCATCGTTCCGGTGACAACAACGCATCCACGACCGCGGCCAGGTCCGGAAAATGCTGCAGGGAGGGATGGAGGGCGCGGGCGGCGCTGAATTTGGCCGCGGCATCGCCGTAACCGCTGTCCACCAGCACGGGGGTGACGCCCGCGGCCACGGCCGCCTGTACGTCACGGACCGAATCACCGATCAGGATCGTATGATGGGATCGCGCACCCAGGCCGAGTCGTTCCAGCGTGGCAAGCAGCAGGCCGGGCTCGGGCTTGCGGCAGGAGCAGCCGGCCTCCGGGGCATGCGGGCAGTAAGCCGTGTACGCAAGCGTCCCCTCCGCCGCTTCGATGCTTTCGATCATTTTGGCATGAATGGCCCAAAAAGTCGTCTGGTCGATCATACCGCGGCCGATGGCCGACTGATTGCTGACAATGGCGACGGGGATTTGGGCACGGGTCAGGCGGGCGATGGCTTCAAGCGAGCCCGGGATGGGTCTCCATGCATCCGGTGACAGAATGTATTGCGGAGAATCGAAGTTAACGACACCGTCACGGTCCAGCAACACGGCTTCCGGCCTGCAATCGATCATGCGGGAAACATAGCCCAGATTTTTTGTGAAAACCATGCAGAACGAACCGGGATCCGCGTGCGGAGGGCCATGGACAGGGGCATCCGGAAAGGAGCGCTTTCATATCAAGTCGATTCCAGCCGGTGGGTTATGCTTCAATAGCCTTACAGGAAAAAGGATTGCAACGCCAAGGCTTCGAGCCTAAGGTTTCACGGCTTTGTGGCATATCCAGCACGAGCAAGAGGAGAGGAATCATGGCTTTTGAATTGCCCCCGTTACCGTACCCCAAGGATGCTCTGGCGCCGGTCATTTCCGCCGAGACGCTGGAATATCATCACGACAAACATCACGCCGCATATGTGGCCAATCTGAACAAGTTGATCGAAGGCAGCGAATTCGACGGCAAGACTTTGGAAGAAATCATCACCACGGCACCCGCCGGCGGACTGTTCAACAACGCCGCACAGGTCTGGAATCATACCTTCTATTTCAATGGCTTGAGCCCGAACGGCGGCGGCGAGCCGAGCGGGACGCTGGCAGAAGATATCGCCCATGCATTCGGTTCCTTTGCCGATTTCAAGTCCAAGATGACGGCCTCGGCATTGGGGAATTTCGGTTCCGGTTGGACGTGGCTGGTCCGCAATGCCAGCGGCGCCCTGGAGGTGGTGAACACCAGCAACGCCGGCAATCCCCTGACCGAGGGCAAGACGCCGCTTCTGGCCATCGATGTGTGGGAACATGCCTACTACATCGATTACCGCAATGCGCGCGCCAAATACCTGGAGGCCATCTGGGACATCATCAACTGGGATTTTGTCGCTTCGCACTGATCCGTTCCGCGATCCGGGAAGACCCGCCGCAAGGCGGGTTTTCTCTTGCCTCTTGACGGAAATGGAGGAATTCTTACCGCGCAAAGGCAGCGCGAGAAGGACCGGGACATGAAAGCGACAAACAATGACCATCCACGCATCATGAATCCGCATTATCCGTTTCTATGCCGTTCTCGCCTGTCCGCAAGCGTGGCGGGCAGGGATCCAATTTCCCGCAATGAGGATCCGGGTCGTTCCATGCGCCGGGGAGCGGGGTTCGATGGCGGGACGTTTTAAGTTCCAACTTGGAAAACGGGATCTGATTTTCCTGGGTGTAGTGGTTCTGGTGATCGGCGCCCTGATTTTGGGAACCGGCAAGCGGACCACCAAGCCCGTGCCCGAGGACGATGTACACCGGCATGCCGTCAAGCGGGCGCAATGCATGCAGTGTCACGGGCCGGGTGGCGTCCGTCCGCGGCCGCGTGCCCACCACACCCGCGGAGACCAATGCTTTCTGTGTCACCGGCAGCCACGGGGTTGGGTGGGGAATCAGCCGTGAAGACCGTGGGCATCAGCATCAAGCCCAAGGATGCGCAGGCGCGTTCGCGGGGAATCGATCTCGTGCATTGGTTGCGGCGCCGTGGGCAGTCGGTGCTTGTCGACGACAGCCTCGCCACCGCCTGTGATCTCACGCCTGTATCCCTGGAGGCCATGACAGCCGCGGTGGACCTGATGGTGATTCTTGGCGGCGATGGCACGCTGCTTCGCGTGGCGCGGAGCTTCATCGGCACCAGCGTGCCGATCCTGGGGATCAATCTGGGGCGGCTCGGCTTCCTCACGGAGGCACCCGTGGATGACATGTTTCAGGCGGTGGAAAAGGTGTTGCAGGGCGGGGGGCAGATCGTCCGCCACTTCAGTCTCTTTGCCGAGGCCCGGCGGGGGGAACGGATGCTCGATTCGGGTTCGGCCCTGAACGATGTGGTGCTGCAACGCAATCAGCACCCCCGTATGATCGAGTTCGAGATGCGGGTCCGACGGCAGTTCGTCTTTCGCCTGCGCGCGGACGGCCTGGTGCTGGCGACCCCGGCCGGTTCCACGGCCTATGCGCTTTCGGCCGGAAGCGCCATCGTCCATCCCGGTCTCGATGCCATCTCGGTGGTTCCCATCTGCCCGCATACGCTGTCCAACCGCCCGATCATTCTGCCCGCCACCGATCCCATCGAATTGCGGCTGACCGAGAGTCCGGCGCCGGCGGCACTGAATCTGGACGGCCAGGTGCATCTCGAGTTGGAGGAAGGCGACCGCATTCACGTGAAGAAGGGCGGTTCGGTGTCGCTGGCCTATCTCCCCGGCAGAAATTATTTCAAGGTGTTGCGCTCCAAGCTGCACTGGGCGGGGCGCACGGACGAGCGCAACGATGTTGAGTGAGTTGCATATTCGTGAATTCGCACTGATCGAGGATGTGCGTTTGGAGCTGGCGGGGGGGATGACCGTTTTCTCCGGCGAAACGGGGGCGGGCAAGTCCATTCTCGTCGATGCCATGGGGGCCGCTTTTGGTGCCCGCGCCAACAGTCATTGGGTGCGCCACGGGGCTCTGAAGGCGGATGTCACCGCCGTGCTGAGGGAGACACCGGCGGCGGTGCATGAATTGTTGCAAGAGAGCGATATCGAGGTGGGGGACGAACTTCTTCTGCGGCGGGTGATTCGGGCTGACGGCGTATCCCGCGCCTACGTCAACGGCGTGCCGGTGCCGGCGGCCCTGCTGCGAAGGATCGGCGAGGCCTGCCTGGAAATGCACGGCCAACACGAACACGAAGCCCTGTTGCATGCCGACTTCCAGCGCCACCTGCTGGATCGGGGGCTGGATGCCGGATTGCCGGCAGCGGTCGCGGCAGCCTGGCAGCGCTGGCATGACGAGCAGAAAGCCTTGCGGACGTTGTTGGAGGAGCGCGAGCGCGGCGTGCGTGAGGAGGCCTGGATGCGCGAGGAGCTGGCGCGGTTGCGGGCCCTGGAACTGAAGGAGGG
>CAZHOU010000114.1:0-5553 GCA_964534165.1 uncultured Zetaproteobacteria bacterium | reverse complement strand
GCGGCCCTGCGTCTCGCTCTTACCTTTGTGGGCAAGAGAGGGGTTTTGGGGAAAAGGAGGGACGGGGGGAAGAAAGACAAAGAAGGAAGGAGGAGGGGGAGGAGGGAGAAAAGGGAGAAAAAGAGGGGGGGGGGGGTGGGTGTTGTGGAGGCCGGCAAGGAGGCCAAGGCCCGGGCCCGGGCCGAGGTGGAAGCGCAACTGAAGGCGGCTCGAGGCAAAGCCCAGGAGATCCTGACCGCGGCGGAGAAGCGGGCGGCCCAGATCGAAGAGGAAATCACCAACAAGGCACGCACGGAGGCCAGACAGATTGTCAACGCCGCGCGCGAGGAGGTGGGTGCCGAGATCAACAAAGCCCGCCAGGAGCTGCGCAAGGAGGTCGCGGATCTCGTCATCCTGGCGGCCGAGCGTGTGCTGGAATCGGAACTGGACAAGAGCAAGCACGTACGCCTGATCGACAAGGTGGTCGGCAAGGAGATCGGGCACGCATGAGCACGCGCGCCATCTCCCGCCGCTATGCCCGCGCCCTTTTCGAACTCGAACAGGAAGGCGTGAAGATCCGCCCGTCGCTGGAGAGGGCCGCCGCCGTTGTCGGGATCGAGGAAATCCAGAACCTCCTTGCCCTGCCACAAGTTCCGGCCGCCGACAAGGCGGCGGTGATCGACAAGGCGGCCGGGGGTCTCAGCAAGGAGATCCGTCGCCTGGTGGAAATGCTCTGCGTCCGCGACAAGGCGGAGCTGCTGCCCGAGATCGAGGCGATCGTGTCCGAGATGGAACAGCAGGCGGCCAGCGAACTGGAAGCCGAGGTGGTGACCGTGGTTCCCCTCGATGCGCAAACAAGGGAGAAGATCGCCACCGCACTCGGCCGCATCGTCGGGCGCAGGGTCAGACTGAACATCAAGCGCGACCCGAGTATCCTCGGAGGCCTGATCGTCCGTATCGGCGACAGGGAGATGGATTATTCCCTGCGAACGCGCTTGCAGGGATTGAAAAAGGCCATGTTGGCCCGTTGAAGCCCGAGGGATGGAGCAAGGAGGACCACGGGCCGAGAAACCGAATTCAAGCTGTTGAACCGCAAATCGGAGTAGGGAAATGAAACTGAACACCGCAGAAATAAGTTCCATCATCAAGGAGCAGATCAAGGGCTTCGAGGCCGGAGCCGTCGACGCCAATGTCGGTACCATCATCAGCATCGGTGACGGCGTGGCCATCATCCACGGCCTTTCCGGCGCCATGGCCGGCGAGATGCTGGAATTTCCGCAAGGAACGATGGGCATCGTGCTCAATCTCGAGGAGGATTCCGTCGGTGCCGTCATCTTTGGCGAGTACACGCACCTGAAGGAGGGCGACCAGGTCAAGTGCACCGGCAAGATCTTCTCGGTGCCGGTGGGTCCGGGACTCAAGGGCCGGGTGGTCAACGCCCTGGGTCAGCCCATCGATGGCAGGGGTCCGATCGAGGCGGAGCAGGAGGATCCGGTGGAAAAGATCGCGCCGGGTGTGATCTGGCGCAAGAGCGTGGATCAGCCCCTGCAGACCGGCATCAAGGCCATCGACGCCATGATCCCCATCGGTCGCGGCCAGCGCGAGCTCATCATCGGCGACCGCCAGACCGGCAAGACGGCCATTGCCATCGATACGATTATCAATCAGCGGGATACGGACGTGACCTGCATCTACGTGGCCGTGGGCCAGAAGGCCTCCACGGTGGCGAACGTGGTACGCACGCTCAAGGAGCACGGGGCCCTCGATCACACGATCGTGGTCTCCGCCAGCGCCTCCGAGTCGGCGGCCCTGCAATACCTGGCTCCGTACACCGGTTGCACGATGGGCGAGTACTTCCGCGACCGTGGAGAGGATGCGTTGATCATTTACGACGACCTGACCAAGCAGGCCTGGGCCTACCGCCAGGTGTCGCTGATCCTGCGCCGCCCCCCCGGGCGCGAGGCCTATCCGGGCGATGTCTTCTATCTGCATTCGCGCTTGCTTGAACGCGCCTCCCGTGTCAGCGAGAAATACGTGGAGGAGTTCACCAAGGGCAAGGTGAAGGGGCGCACCGGATCGCTGACGGCGTTGCCGATCATCGAGACCCAGGAGGGTGATGTCTCGGCCTTCGTCCCCACCAATGTCATTTCCATCACTGACGGTCAGATCTTCCTGGAGACCGGCCTGTTCAACGCCGGCCAGCGACCGGCCGTGAATGCGGGGCTCTCCGTCTCGCGTGTGGGCGGAGCCGCCCAGACCAAGGCGATGAAGAAGGTCGGCGGTGGCTTGCGTCTTGATCTGGCCCAGTACCGGGAGCTGGCGGCCTTCGCCCAGTTTGCCTCGGATCTGGATGAGGCGACACGCAAACAGATCGAACGCGGCAAGCGGGCCACCGAGATCCTGAAGCAGGATGAGAACGCGCCGATGAGCGTGGCGCAAATGACGGCCAGCCTGTATGCGCTCAATTCCGGCGCCCTGGATGACGTGGCGGTGGAGAAGATTCGGGATTTCGAAAAGGCCTTTCAGGCCTATCTGAAGTCGCATGCCATCGAATTGATGGCCAAACTCGATGCCGAGCCGGTGTTGAGCGATGAAGTGGTGAAGGAACTCGATGCCGCCATCGCCGCCTTCAAGGCCAGCGGCACCTATTAGGTGCAGGAACCGGGCCGGATAGGGAGATAGAAGATGGCTTCCGCCAAGGAGATTCGCAACCAGATCAAGGCGGTGCAGAATACCGCCAAGATCACCAATGCCATGCAGATGGTGGCCGCAAGCAAGATGCGCAAGGCCCAGGAGAGCGTGCTTTCCGCGCGTCCCTACGCCGAGGGCATCGCGCACGTGATCGGCAATCTGATGCAGGCGCACCCCGAATACAAACATCCCTTCTTCAGCGAGCATACGCCCATCAAGCGCGTGGGCATGATCCTGATCACCACTGACAAGGGCCTGTGCGGAGGCCTGAACACCAATGCCCTGCGCCTGGCGCTCCAGACCCTGAAGGCGCAGCAGGCCGAGGTCGATGTCATCAGCATCGGTCGCCGCGGTGCCGCCTTCATGCGCCGCATCGGCGTGAACGTCATCGGCAGCGTGGAAAACGTGCCGGACTCCCCGGAACTCACGGACATCCTCGGCGCCGCGGAACTGGCCATGGAACGCTTTCTGGCGCAGGAGTTGGACGAGGTGTACATGCTCTACAGCGAGTTCATCAACACCATGACGCAATCCCCCCGGATCCAGCGCCTGCTGCCGCTGCCCTTGCCGGAGGAGCCTTCGCATCCGGGTTACTGGGATTATCTCTATGAGCCCGAGGCGCAGACGGTGCTCGACGGGCTTCTCCGGCGCTCGTTCGAGGCCCTCGTCTACCACGGGGTGCTGGAAAACAAGGCCTGCGAGCAGTCGGCGCGCATGGTGGCGATGAAGAGCGCCACCGACAACGCCAACAGCCTGATCAAGGAGCTGCAAATTACCTACAACAAGGCCCGGCAGGCCGCGATTACGCAGGAGTTGGCGGAGATCGTTGCCGGCGCCGCGGCAGCGCAGTAGACCGGATCGAAAGACGCAAAACACAGGATAACTGGAGAGGTTGAAACGATGAACATTGGAAAAGTTGTGCAGGTGATCGGACCGGTGGTGGATGCCCGCTTCGAGGCGGGAAAGCTGCCGGCCATCTACAATGCCCTGGTGATCGAGGCGGCGGGCCTGACGCTGGAGACGCAGCAGCATCTCGGTGACAACATGGTGCGCGCCATCGCGCTCGGTTCGACCGACGGGCTCAAGCGCGGCATGGATGTCGAGGATACGGGCGATCCGATCAAGGTACCGGTGGGGAAGGCGACGCTCGGGCGCATCATGAACGTGCTCGGGGAAGGCATCGATTTTGAGGGCAAGGACATACCGTCCGAGGAGCGCTGGCCGATTCACCGTGCGGCGCCGACCTTCGAAGAGCTGTCGCCGGCCACCGAGATCCTGGAGACCGGCATCAAGGTGATCGATCTGATGGCACCGATGGCCAAGGGCGGCAAGGTGGGTCTGTTCGGCGGCGCCGGTGTCGGCAAGACCGTGAACATGATGGAACTCATCAACAACATCGCCAAGGCCCACGGCGGCTACTCCGTCTTTGCGGGGGTCGGCGAGCGTACGCGCGAGGGCAACGACTTCTATTACGAAATGAAGGAGTCCAATGTTCTGGACAAGGTGGCCCTGGTCTACGGCCAGATGAACGAGCCGCCGGGCAACCGCCTGCGGGTGGCGCTCACCGGGCTGACGATGGCCGAGTATTTCCGCGACGAGGGCCGCGACGTCCTGATGTTCATCGACAACATCTACCGCTATTCCCTGGCCGGCGTGGAGGTCTCCGCTCTCTTGGGCCGCATGCCCTCCGCCGTTGGCTATCAGCCGAACCTGGCCGAGGAGATGGGGCGCCTGCAGGAGCGCATTGCCTCCACCAAGGTCGGCTCGATCACCTCGGTGCAAGCCGTGTACGTGCCGGCGGACGACCTGACCGACCCGGCACCGGCGACGACGTTTGCACACCTGGATTCCACGATCGTGCTGTCGCGGCAGATCGCCGAGTTGGGGATCTATCCGGCCGTGGATCCACTCGATTCCACATCCCGCCAGCTCGATCCCAAGATCGTCGGTGTCGAGCATTACGAGGTGGCCACCGGCGTTCAGCGCACGTTGCAGCGCTACAAGGAGTTGCAGGACATCATCGCCATCCTCGGCATGGATGAATTGTCCGATGACGACAAGTTGACCGTCTCCCGGGCGCGCAAGATTCAGCGCTTTTTGTCGCAGCCCTTCCATGTGGCCGAGGTCTTCACCGGTTCGCCCGGGATCTTCGTCAAGCGCGAGGAGACGATCCGCGGCTTCAAGGCCATCCTCGACGGTGAATACGATCACCTGCCGGAGCAGGCCTTCTACATGGTCGGGGGCATCGATCAGGTCGTCGAGAAGGCCGAGAAGATGGAGGCCAAGGCCTGATGGCCGCAACCGTGCGGGTGCTGGTGGCCACCGCGGAGCGGGAAGTCTATCGAGGAGAGGCTGAAAAGGTGGTTGCTCCCGGTGTGGCCGGCGAGCTGGGGATCCTGCCCCGTCATGCACCGCTCCTGAGCGAGCTTAAGGCCGGTGAGTTGCGGATCACACGCGGGGATGCCGTCGATGAGGTGTTCATCTCCGGCGGCTACATGGAGGTGCAGCCGGACATGATCACCGTGCTCGCGGATACGGCCGAGCGAGCTTCGGATTTGGACGAGGCGGCGGCCTTGGCGGCCAAACGCCGGGCCGAGGAAGAACTCGAGGCCAAAAAGGGCAGCGTGGATTATGCCCTGGCCGAGGCTGAACTCGCCATCATGGCCCAACGTCTGGCGTGGCTCCAGAAAAAGAAGAAGCGCTGATTCGATCCGCAGCCGCAGGGCCGCCTTCCCGGTCTCCGCTGGGCATCCCGCGCACCGGGACTTGAAGTTGCGAGGGCCGAGTGGCGAGTAGCAAGGGCTGAAATCGCGGCCTGGAAGCCGCTCCTACAGCCCCTTGTAGGAGGGGTCTCCAGACCCCGAATCTGCGCGGGCCGGCAAG
>CAZHOU010000113.1:0-5555 GCA_964534165.1 uncultured Zetaproteobacteria bacterium | reverse complement strand
CCACCGCCACGCTGGTAGCGCAAGCTCGCACCAGCAGCGCTGCGTGCGCAGCCCGCGCCGGGCGCGCCCTTGTCCATAGGCGTTAGCCAAGCAAAGAAATCCGCATCCATCTGCGCCGCGAAACGACGGTTGCGATCCTCCATCAGGCTGTCATTCGCTTCCTTCCACTTGGCGGACATGTTGCCGCCTTTGAAATCCTGTGCACTCACCTTGGCCATGCCGATGCCGAGAAACACATCGCCGCCAAACTCGTTCAGCAGCCAAGCGTTCACCTCCGACGCCGCCTGCCGGAGCGCATCCTCCTGCACATCGGCAATCAACAGATAGAACTTGCCCCCGGAGGAGTAGATGCGTGCCGTCGGCATCAGGCCGAGCCGCCGCATCAGATATTCGGAGGCGGCATCGCACAAGAGCTGGATATACAACGATCGCCCGCGCAAACCCTTCGCCGCGCCGCTGCTGGCGATGCGATAGATGAACGATTGAATGCCGGAGAAATCCCCGCACACCAGCCGCCACTTCTCCCGATCCTCGCGCTGGATGGCACGGGCAGCATCCAGTTCGCCACGCGCGGCATGATGCCGATACAGGCCCTCGGCAATCGCTGCTGTGATGCGCAAATGATCGAACAGCGAAATATCCGGACGCTTCACATTGGTCGCGGCGGGAACCTGCGACAGATAACGCGCAAACAGTGCCAGCAGCGATGTGATGATGCCGCGCGCCGAGTCGGCGGTGAGCCGAGCAGGCCTTGGCAACTTCTTCAAATCCTTCAGCAACGCCCGCCCAAGCCGTGCATAATCGCCATTCAGCCGCTCGGTGCTCAGCCAAATGCCATCCGCTTCCCTCAATCCAGGTGCCGTGACCTCCTTGGGGAAATTTCCCTGCCCAGCCAGATTGGCCCCGGCAATGGGCAAGCGGTGGAGGACCGGTCGATTTTTCCCCTGAAGGTTGACCCGCTCCATCATGGGCTCGAGCAAGGTGCGCTGGTGGATGTACCTTTCGTAATATCTCCCCAACTCCCGTTCGGCACTCGCCAAGTGATCGGAATATTGAACTATCACTTCCAACGGCGTTGTTGCTACATGGTGCCGCACCGCTAGATTGATCCAATGTTGATCGGCGGTTTTGTCGCGCTGGTATTCCTGCAGTTTGAGAGCCGTGATTTTCTCTGCCAACTCCTCGCAAAGACGGCGGGTATGCAATACGTGCATGTGAGAGCGGTAGTTTTGTCCCGTATCTTTGTCATAAGTCCATGGGCAGTCTATCTGAATCTGCTTTTCATCTTTTCGGTAACCGGCCAGAAGTCCCCCACGCTCAAAGAACTTTCCAATATCATGCAAGAACGCACCTAAAACCACTTGGAAAAGCATGTTCTCTTTCATTCTCACTTTACCTTAAGACACTGGAACGTGCGCCACGCCCCTTTCTGCTCCGCATCGCCGAGGAACGCCGGCGTTACGAACGAAACTTCAAGCTCGAAAGTTTTCATCATTACACCTTCTCCTCTCCTCAAGAGTGGTCGAGGCAAGCATCGACCGCCGCCTTGGCGGAACCGGCAAAGCGGATGCGGTCGGGCCGTATGCCGACCAGACCGTAGCGGGAAAGAGGCCTCCCCCGGCCCGGCCTGATCTGAAACAAGGGTGCCAGCGGCCCAAGATGCTTGCGTATGGCCCGGTTCGTGCGCGACTTGTATTCGTCGAACACTTTTTTCCTCTCATCATCGTCCGAAAATCTCACGAGACGCCTCTCCGCACGTTCGTAGTTCCCCGAAAACTCGCTGGAGAATTTGCGGTAAATGGCCAGCACCTCCCCGGGCCTCCACTCTTTCCATGACGCCAGGCCTTTGTCCCCCTTGTCCCGACGCAACTGCGCGAACCAAACGTAGAAGGCGAAGTAAGCCGGCGGTATTCGGATTTCACGCCCGTTGCAGACAAGCAGCACCCGCGGGATGTCCACGACCAGGCTCGCCGGACCCAGGGATTCCTGTGCGAGCGCCACCGTCTCCGAAAAGCTGGCCCTCCCTTCCAGAAGGATATCCGGCAGGCCGTCCCGGAGGCTCACGAAGGGAATTTCGGCCAGCATCACCTCCGCCTCGGAGGTGTCCAGCGGCCTTTGTTCCGGAGGATGCGTGTAGATCACCTGCTTGCTCCGGGTGGGAAAGAAGAAACCCGGATGGGACTCGAAGGGTGCCTCGACCAAGACGTGGGAAAGACGGTCCTGGGGCCGACCGTAGAGTGAGAGGGCGTAACCGAGATAATAGCCCATAGTCTTGCGGCCCCCGGCGATGGACACGTGCAGCGCCGCATCGGCGTCACGACAGAAGCCGGCCACCAAGCGGGCGGCCGAGTCGGCCACGGCGGCGTTGTCCTCAGGCGTGTGGATATCCTTGATCGGCGAGCCACCCTCCTTCACCACGTGCACATTATCCATACCGAACCCGATTTGCGGCAGGCCGTACTCCCCGAGCAGGCGCCGGAACCAACCCGGATCCTCCGAAAGAAGCTGCAGCCGCACGCGATCGGCCCCTTCCTGGGTGGTGAACACATGGACTTCCGTGGGAACGAAGGGCGGGCGCCTCGCCACGGCCAAGGCATAGAGTGTCTCGGTCACCACCTGCGGCGTCAGACCCGCTGCGGTCAGCAGAATACGGCGAGGATAGGCGTCAGGTGTTCTCGCTTTCATCTTCATCGGCGCCATCCTTGCATCCATTTCCCGTAGGATCCCGATCCCCAAGCTTGGCGGAACGAAGTTGGTAGGCACCAAGCCCCATGCAAGCCATGTGACCCACATGCAGCCATTGACCCGCCCACAGGACAGGCCAGAAGGGCTCGATCCCGGCATCCAACGTGAAAGCACCGACGATTCCGCCGGCGCGCATCAAGCCCTGTCGCGCGGAGCGGCGTACGACTTCCCGCCAACGTAGGTTGCGATCACTGAGCACGACCTCCCGAGCCCGGTGTTGGATTTCCTTCCATTCCACGACCTCGGAATCGGGATTCTCCGCAGCGGCCAGCATCCACGTACGGCGATAGAGAGCGATGAGGAATGTCGCCGCATCCAATTGCTCGGGACGGACGTTGCGCCCGTTCTTCTTCAGGCGGAGGGGAGACAACAGCTCGATACGAACCGCGCCGGGCGCGGGCGGCACATCCGCACACAAGTCTCCGGCTTCGACTTCCTTCACCTCCCCCCGGCCAAGCACGGAAAGCCAGCCCCGGGAAGTCCATCGTTCCACATCCGTCAACTCCATGCGTCCGCGGCCGGTACCCATACCGTTCGCGGCCGCGCTCTTGAGTGCATAGAATACATACGGGAAACGGCTGTCCGCCTTTCCCACCAAGCGGATCTCGATCTCGTACGGGTCGCCAGGCTCAAGCCATTCCCCTCCCTCCTGGGGCGCAAACACGTAGGGAGGAGGCGGCGTTCGAAAGCGAGCAGGCTGGTCCGCCCTCGGAGGTGGGGCGAAAAGTTCCGTGTAAGCGCACTGGGATTGGAGAAGGCATGTATCACATACGGTATCAAACCGCATCACGCATACGGTGCGTTTGAGCGCCGTTCCGAACGTCCCGCGCCAAGTGGATCCGGCGAAGGGTGGCAAACGAACCCGTGTCGTCGCTTGGAATCGAAATCGGTAACGAGTGATGGAGGGAATAACCATGATTGTGAGTGTAGGAAAATTTCTCAATGGGTGCCAAATCGAAACCTGGAAACGGGATCGGCTCCCGGGTCAGCATGCAAGAAGGTTGTATCTGTATCCGGTCTCCAGGACCGGCCTCTTTCATGCTCGCCCTCGTGGTACCGCCGCCGGTGATGCTTGCCAATCCGGAGCCGGGATCGCAGGCCGACGACATCACGGTTGCACCGTGGACTGTTATGGGCAAGTGGACAACAAAGAAAAGAAAAGGGCCTACGCATTCGCGTAAGCCCTTGTTTTTATTGGTGGCGGCTCAGGGACTCGAACCCCGGACACGCGGATTATGATTCCGCTGCTCTGACCAACTGAGCTAAGCCGCCGCAGCCTTCACGGGAACGAAAGGCAGGGCATTGTATGCGGCCGGAGTTTCCCGTCAATGCCGGGGGGCACCGCCCGCTTTGCAATTGTCCGCATGCATGCCAGCATCGCCGCAAACCCAAACGGGGGACGACGCTTCGTGAACGAAAAAAGACTGCGCGTGCTGTCCGGAATGCGGCCCACCGGCCGCCTGCATCTCGGACATCTGAAGGGCGTGCTCGATAACTGGCTCAAGCTGCAGCATACGCACGACTGCTATTTCTTTGCCGCCGACTGGCATGCGCTGACCACGGATTACGCCCAGCCGCAAATCGTCAAGGCCACGATCTGGGACATGCTGATCGATTGGCTGGCGGTGGGGCTCGATCCGGAAAAATGCGTGATCTTCATTCAATCCGAAGTGCCGGAACATGCCGAGCTTCACCTGCTCCTTTCGTTCATCACGCCCCTGTCGTGGCTGCAAAGGGTGCCCACCTACAAGGATCAGATCGAGCAATTACGTGAAAAGGATCTCGGCACCTACGGCTTCCTCGGCTATCCCCTCCTCCAGGCCGCGGATATCCTGATCTACAACGCCGATGCCGTGCCGGTGGGAGAGGATCAGGTGCCGCACGTGGAATTGACGCGGGAGGTGGCGCGCCGTTTCAACCATCTCTACCGCAGCCCCGAACAACCGTTGTTCAAGGAACCGGAGGAATTGCTCCTCCCCGCCGCCCGACTGCCGGGGCTGGACGGGCGCAAGATGAGCAAGTCCTACGGTAACACGATCGAACTGGCCGAGCCCTGGGCCGTCACGGAAAAGAAGGTAAAAACCATGCCGACCGATCCGGCGCGTATCCGCCGCCAGGATCCCGGCACACCGGAAAAATGCCCGGTATGGCCGTTTCACAAGCTCTATTCGAGCGCCGAGGAGCAGGCCTGGGTGCGAGAGGGCTGCACCACGGCCGGCATCGGCTGTCTCGACTGCAAGGGGGTGCTGCTGCGGCATCTGGAAGAAGAGCTGCAACCCATCCGCCACCGGCGGGCCGAAATCGAGGCGGACATGGACTCCCTGCGCGACATCGTTCGCACGGGAAACGAACAGGCGCGCAGGGAGGCCGGACGCACGATGGACAAGGTGCGGCGGGCGCTGAAGATGGGATATCGCGTATGAATGCCATCGCCGCTCCGGAGACGGCCGCGATTGAAAGCGCCATGCCGCCCGTCCGGCTCGAACATTTCGAGGGCCCCCTGGATGTGCTCCTACACCTGATCCGGAAACAGAAGATGGACATCTTCGACATCCCCATCGCCGAACTCACGCAACAATACCTGACCATTCTCGAATCCCAGCAACCGCTCGACCTCGAATTCGCCGGCGATTACCTGGTCATGGCCAGCACGCTCACCCAGATCAAGAGCCGCATGCTGCTGCCGCGGCCGGAGCTGGACGAGGAGGGCGAGGAAATCGATCCGCGCGCCGAGTTGGTGAACCGTCTGCTGGCCTATGAACAATACCGCATCGCGGCCGAGGAACTCGATTCCCGCCCGGGTCTCGGCC
>CAZHOU010000112.1:0-5566 GCA_964534165.1 uncultured Zetaproteobacteria bacterium | reverse complement strand
GTGCGCAGGCGGTGGTTGTGGCCGTCCCAAGTGCGGCGGTCGAGTCCCTCCTCGCCCCCCTGGGATCACGATTTACCGGCTTGGTCATCGCCGCCTTCAAATGCATCCATCCCGAAACGCTCGAGCGCACCGATGAGCTTCTCGCCCGTCATCTCGGGTCGGAACGTACCGCGGTCTTGTCGGGTCCCTCTTTTGCGCTCGAAGTGGCCAAGGGATTGCCCACGGCCCTTACGATGGCGGCGGCGGACATCGCGCGGGCGGAGAAGGCCGCGTCCTTTTTTGACGACACCAACTTCCGCATCTATGCCAGCGACGATCCGATCGCCGTGTCCCTGGGGGGGGCGCTGAAGAATGTCGTGGCCATCGCCGCCGGCGCGGCGCATGGCCTTGGGCTGGGCCACAATTCCGTTGCCGCGGCAATCACACGGGGATTGGCGGAGATGACAAGAATTTCCCTGGCCTGCGGAGGTCGCCAGGAAACCCTGATGGGTCTGTCCGGCCTCGGCGATCTGGTGCTGACCTGTACGGGGGATCTCTCCCGCAATCGCAAACTCGGTGTGGCCCTGGCCTCGGGTCTGGGTGTCGACGAAGCCCGGAAGAAAATCGGCCAGGTTGTCGAGGGAATTCGCACGGCCCACGCCGCACATACGCTGGCCGCCAGGCTGGGGGTGGAAGTGCCGCTGATGGAAGCCGTGCATTCGGTCTTGAATGGAGAATTGACCCTGTCGGATGCCGTGCACATGCTGATGGCGCGACCCGAGCGGACCGAGTTCTGATGCCCCATGGCGGATGAAAGGGAGTTGTTCATCCGTGCCATGAAGGGTGTGAAGCGCCTGCAAGCGAAACCGCGGCGGCAACAGGGATCCACGCCGGACATGCCGCCCGTGGACACCACCCACCCCTCCATCCGTCCACAATCCCCGCTGCATATACCGAAAAGGGGGGAGGATCCCTGGGTGCTGGTGGCGGATGGCGTCTCGCACCGGAGTCTGCGGCTCTTGGCCGCCGGGCAGCCACCCGTGGATACGGAGATCGATCTTCACGGCATGACCCGACCCCAGGCCATCGCCACCCTCACGCACCACATCGAACAGGCACCGCACAAGGGATGGCGCGTGCTGGCACTGATCCACGGGCGCGGGCTGCACTCCAGGGACGGACGGCCGTTGCTGAAGGAAGCGGTGTACCGCTATCTCGCCTCCGGACCCCTGGCGGGTGAAGTGCTCGCCGTCATTCCCAGACCCGGAAGCGGCGGCGGTTCCTGCCTGGTTCTTCTGCGGCGAAAGCGCGATCGACCGGCGGCAAAGCGCGATGCTATGACAAAGGGATGAATCCGGGTTAACCCGGATTTTTCATGTGATCGCGGATGGATGGCGCAGGATGCGCGAGGGCGGGGCGCGCCTGAAGGCAAGAAGCATAGCCGTCGCTACGGTGCGTAGCCAAAGGCGCGCATCCGGTCCGCGCAGACAAGCAAGGCGCCGCGAAATGCAACGTGTCATGCTGCAAAAGCCCATCCATTCCGATCCAACCCCCTTCAAGTTCCTCGTTCTTTCAAATCCCGGCGCATGGTCATCATGAAAAATCCGGGTTAAACGATTTCCGCCGACGAAGATCGCCGGCTTGTGTCACTTGCGGTAATGGGTGAGCACCTTGCGTACGGCTGTGATCACATCGTCCACGTCCCTGTCCGACAATTTCGCGGACAGCGGCAGGCTCAGGGTCCGTTCGGAGATCCAGGCGGAATTCGGTAGATCGGTGGCCTTGTAGCCCATGCGTTCACGGTAGTAAGGGTGCAGATGCAGGGCGATGAAATGGATGCCGGTGCCGATATTCTCCGCATGCAGGGCCTGCATGATGCGATCCCGGTCCACCCGCAGGCACTCGAGATCGAGCATCAGGGTGTAGAGATGGCGGGCATGCGTATCCCCCTTTCGGACCGGCAGCGGCAATCGCACCGGGAGATCGGCAAAGGCCTCGTCATAACGCCGCCAGATCGCCTCACGTCGGGCGTGGTATCGTGAAATCCTTGGCAACTGATGAATGCCGAGCGAGGCCTGCATGTCCGTCATGTTGTATTTGTAACCGGGAGCCATCACCTGGTAATGCCGGAATCCCTCGTCGGAGTAGCGCTTCCAGGCCCCCTTTGACATTCCATGCAAGCCCATGATCTGGATGGTCTCCGCCCACTCATCGTGGGGCGTGACGACCATACCTCCCTCTCCCGTCACCAAGTTCTTGGTGACGTAAAAGGAGAAACATGCCGCATCGGCAAGAGCACCCGCCCTTTTACCCTGGCACATACTCTCCAGCGCGTGGGCGGCATCCTCAATGACATAAAGACCGTGTTCACGGGCGAACGGAACGATTTCGTCCATGGCGCAGGGTCGGCCGGCCATATGGACGGGGATCACCGCCTTGGTGCGCCCGGTCACCGCGGCGGCCATGTGCTCCACCGTCATATTTATGCTGGCCCGATCCACATCCACCAGAACCGGCACGGCACCGGCATGGATCACGACATTGGCGGTGGCGCAGAAGGTCATCGCGGGCACGATGACTTCGTCGCCGGGCCCGACACCGGCCGCGAGCAGGCTCAAATGCAGGCCAGCCGTGCAGGAATTCAGGGCCAGAGCATGTCTTGCATGGAGATAGCGGCGGAACATGGACTCGAAACGATGCACCTTGGGTCCGGTTCCAAGCCAGCCCGAGCGCAGGGTGGCGACCATCTCCTCGATTTCCGCCTCTTCGATTCTCGGGGCCCCGAAAACCAGGAAATCACGGCGCACCGGCGGGCCGCCCTCGCATGCGGGCCTTGCCGCCATCGCTACCACGGCACCCGCTGTTCGAGCGCCCGTGACAACGTATGCTCATCCAGATATTCCAGTTCGCCGCCCTCGGGAACGCCACGGGCGATGCGCGAGATCCGGACATCCTTGCCGGCATAGCGGCGGGCGATGAAATGCGCGGTGGCCTCGCCGTCGACGGTGGCGCTCGTCGCCAGCACCAATTCGCGCACGCCGCCTTCCGCCAGGCGGCGGTCCAGCGCCGCCAGGCGCAATTGCTCGGGGCCGATGCCGTCCACCGGGCTCAATCGCCCATGGAGAACATGGTAACAGCCCCGGAAGCGTCCGCCACGCTCCAGCATCAGCACATCCAGCGCCTGCTCGACGACACAGAGCAGGCCCTGGTCGCGGCGGGAATCCTCGCAGATGCCGCAACGGCCGTGCTCGGCAAAGGCGCCGCAGCGGTTGCAGAATGTCACCGTTCGATGCAGATCAAGAAGCGCCGCGGCCATGTGTTCCACATCCACCGCCGGCCTTTGCAGAAGATGCAATCCAAGACGCAACGCCGTTTTCGGCCCGATACCCGGAAGGCTCGACAGCGACTCCACCAACCGCGCCAGCGGCGCGGGCATGGCCGGGCCAACGATCGGTTGATGCATCATGGCCACCCGGAGACCTTCAAAGGGAAAGCCCCGGCGGCAGGGGCAATCCTCCCAGCAAATCCTTTTGTTTCGCCTTGACGGCGCTATCCACCGCCTGCAGGGCGGCGTTCACGGCGGCAGCCACAAGATCCTCCAGCAGGGCCTTGTCCTGTTCCTGCCAGAGGGAGGGATCGATCTCCACCTTGCGGACTGCCCGCGCACCGCTCATGGTGACACGCACCATCCCGCCTCCGGCCTCGCCGCACACCTCGATTTGCGACAATTCCTCCTGCATCTTCTGCAGATTCTCCTGCATCTGACGTGCCTGTTGCATGAGCTTGCCAAGATTCATGTTTGTTCCCCCGTCGTGGTTTCCGTGTCGGTGGCCGCCCCCGGAACATGAACGCTCTCGATGTCGGCGTCGAAGCGCTGCATCAACCTCTGCACATGGGGATCCTCGCGGACGGCCTCCTCAAGGCGTCGATTCCGGCGCTCCGCCTCCCGCCTTCGCTGCTGGGACAGGCTTTCCCCCTCGCGGCCCTCCCTAGGTTCCCAATGCACCTCCCGCCCGAGCCATTCGGCGAAAGCAAGGCGCTCACCCGTCCCCAGCGCCCGTTGCTGGTGTTCATCCAGGGCCACACGGACCCTGCTGCCGAAATCGAGGCACAGCACATGCTCCAACATGGCGGCCACACCCGCACGCACGCCGGCGTAAGCCTCCACGGCTTCTTCCCAATTGCGGCATTTGTGGCCGGGAGCATCAGGCCGTTCCCCGCCAACCAAATCTGTGCCATCCCGCTGTGGCGGTGCTGGTTCCTTTCGGGTGCTTGCATCCCCACCTGCGTCCGCGGGTGGGGGTTGGTCGGGGACATGAGTGGGAACCTCGAGGAGAGGATACAAGTCCAGCAAACCGGCCAGGCGGATGACGAGCATTTCCGCGCCCATCCGTTCATCGACCACCTCCAGATCACGCAGACCGTGCAGCAGAACCTGATAACGCACATCCAGGCCGCGGGCATCCAGGCAGGGCGCCCATTCCTGCAGCCAGCGGCGCCGTTCTTCCATGACCTCGCCTTCCAACAGATCCCTGTCCACCATGAGGCAGGCCAGATCATGCCACAACTCGGCCAGATGCAGGAGAACGCCGCGCGGTGCATGGCCGTCCGTCACCACGGTTCGCAATGCCTCCACCGCCTGCCGTGAATCGCCGCGGAAGACAGCCTCGGACAGGGACCGTATCGCCTCCGGCGGTGCCAGACCAAGGGCGTGGCGTACGGCCTCTTCGTTCAGCGTATCCCCAGCGTAGGACAAGACCCTCTCGGCCAGGCTCAGCGCATCGCGCACACTGCCGTCGGCCGCAAGGGCGATTCGATGCACGGCTCCGGCTTCATAGGCCGTTTGTTCGCGGTCAAGGATCCGCGCCAGATAATGGCGAATCTCCTCCACGCCGAGACGTCGCAAATCGAAGCGTTGGCAACGGGAACGTACCGTGACGGGCAGCTTCTCCACCTCGGTCGTAGCCAGAATGAAAAGAACGCGATCCGGCGGTTCCTCCAAGGTTTTCAGCAGGGCGTTGAAGGCACTCTTGGAAAGCATGTGTGCCTCGTCGATGATGTACACCTTGCGATCCAGCGTGGTCGGCGGGTAGCGCACGGAATCCAGGATCTCACGAATGTCATCCACACCCGTATGACTCGCGGCATCCATCTCCTGCACTTCGAGATTGCTCCCCTCCAGGATGGAGACGCAGGCCGGACATTCGCCGCAGGGTTCGCCCTCCGCCGGGTGTTCGCAGTTGACCGCCATGGCGAGCAAGCGGGCAATGGTGGTCTTCCCCACACCGCGAATCCCGCAGAGAAGATAGGCATGCGCCAGTTGCCCCTTCCTGAGGGCATTCTTGAGCGTTCGTATGACGACATCCTGACCGATCAGGTCGCCAAATCGCCGTGGGCGGAAACGCCGTGCCAAAACTCGATATTCCATAACCCTCACTTTACGGATGTCCGCGGCCATTGCAAAACCTGTCTTCAATGCCCGACCAAAACCGGATAAGTCGATTTGTTGACAACACCCCGAGCGGGTGAAAGTGTCAGTAACACATAACCTGTCCGAAGTAGTAGCACGAGAGTTGTCCGGTGTAAT
>CAZHOU010000111.1:0-5567 GCA_964534165.1 uncultured Zetaproteobacteria bacterium | reverse complement strand
GTCAAGGCCAAGGGCCTGAAGAAGGGCGAGACGATCACCCGCGAGTATCTCGAGGGTCTCAAATTGCGCGAACTGGCATCGATTTCCACCGCCGATGATGATGTCAACGAACGTGTGGCGGCGATCCTGGAGAACATGGACAAGGAGCGCGATCGCCTGGAAAAACGCTTCGCCGAGAAAGTGGCCAAGGCGCGAGAGGGCTCGGAGCTTCCGCCCGGCGTGATCAAGGTGGTCAAGGTGTTTCTGGCGGTGAAGCGCAAGCTGCAACCCGGCGACAAGATGGCCGGACGCCACGGCAACAAGGGCGTGATCTCCATCATCGTCCCCGAGGAGGACATGCCTTACATGGAGGACGGGACACCGGTGGACATCTGTCTGAATCCTCTGGGCGTTCCGTCGCGCATGAACATCGGCCAGATTCTGGAGATTCATATGGGGCTTGCCGCCCGTGGCCTGGGAAGAAAGCTGGCGCAGCTGGCGGCCGATCGCGCCTTGCAGGAGAAACTCAAGCCTCTTCTGCTCGAGATCTACGCCGGCGACGCGGAAGCCTGTGCCCGCATCGAGAAGATGAGCAAGGCGCAGTGCGTGCAACTTGCCGAGCAGCTCCGGGACGGCGTGCCGGTGGCCACGCCGGTCTTCGACGGTGCCGGCGAGGAGTATATCCGTTCCATGTTGCGACTGGCCGGCCTGCCCGAGTCCGGTCAGGTGCAGCTCTACGACGGCCGCAGCGGCGAGCCTTTCGATCACCCGGTGACCGTGGGCTACATGTACATGCTGAAGCTGCATCATCTCGTGGACGAGAAGATCCACGCCCGGTCGACCGGCCCTTATTCGCTGGTCACGCAGCAGCCGTTGGGCGGCAAGGCCCAGTTCGGCGGCCAGCGTTTCGGGGAGATGGAGGTGTGGGCGCTGGAGGCTTACGGCGCCGCCTACACCCTGCAGGAGATGCTGACCGTCAAGTCGGATGACGTGGCGGGCCGAACCTCCATGTACGAATCCATCGTCCGCGGGGATATGAGTTTCAAGGCCGGCATTCCGGAATCCTTCAATGTCATGACCAAGGAACTCAATGCGCTGGGGATCGATCTCGAAATGGTCAAGAAGCCGGAAGAGATGGAAGAAGAACAAGAGGAAACAGAGGAAACTCAGGAGAGCTGAACCATGCGTGAAATTCTGAAGATGTTCCAGAAGCCAAGCAGCATCGAGGACTTCGATGGCCTGCGGGTGAGCCTGGCGAGCCCGGAGAAGATTCGCTCGTGGTCCTACGGCGAGGTGAAAAAGCCGGAAACCATCAACTACCGGACCTTCAAACCGGAACGGGACGGGTTGTTTTGCGCCAAGATCTTCGGACCGGTGCGGGATTACGAGTGCCTGTGCGGAAAATACAAGCGCCTCAAGCATCGCGGTGTCGTGTGCGAGAAGTGCGGCGTCGAGGTGATCCAATCGAAAGTCCGGCGCGAGCGCATGGGTCATATCGATCTGGCGGCACCGGTGGCGCACATCTGGTTTTTGAAGAGCCTGCCGTCGCGCATCGGTCTGCTTCTGGACAAGACCCTGAAGGAACTGGAGCGCATCATTTACTTCGAGTCCTATGTGGTGCTTGATCCGGGACTCACGAGCCTGGACCAATACCAGATCCTGACCGAAGAAGAATACCTGGAAGCCTTCGAGGAATATGGCGACGAATTCCGCGTCGGCATGGGAGCCGAGGCCGTGCGCGAAATGCTGGCCAACGTCGATCTGCACGAGGAACGGCAGTCGTTGCGCGCCCAGATCACGGCCACGCGGGCCGAGACCAAGCTGGCCAAGCTCACCCGTCGCCTGAAGACGATCGAAGCCATGCTGGATTCCGGAAACCGCCCCGAGCACATGATCCTGGAGGTGATTCCTGTTCTGCCGCCGGAGTTGCGGCCGCTTGTGCCGCTCGACGGCGGGCGCTTTGCGACGAGCGATCTCAACGATCTCTACCGCCGTGTCATCAATCGCAACAACCGCCTGAAAAGGTTGTTGGAACTCAAGGCTCCGGAGATCATCACCCGCAACGAAAAGCGGATGCTGCAGGAGTCGGTGGACGCCCTGTTCGACAATTCACGCAAGACCAAGCCGATCACCGGCCATTCCCGCCGGCCGCTCAAATCCCTGTCCGATATCATCAAGGGCAAACAGGGTCGCTTCCGCCAGAACCTGCTCGGCAAGCGTGTCGACTACTCCGGCCGCTCCGTGATCGTCGTCGGCCCGGAATTGAAGCTGCATCAATGCGGGCTGCCCAAGACCATGGCGCTGGAACTGTTCAAGCCGTTCATTTACCACAAGCTGGAGATGCGCGGGCTGGCCACGACCATCAAGGCGGCCAAGAAGCTGGTGGAACAGGGGATCCCCGAGGTTTGGGATATTCTCGAGGAGGTGATCCACGAGCATCCGGTCATGCTGAATCGCGCCCCGACCCTGCACCGGCTGGGTATCCAGGCCTTCGAACCGGTGCTGATCGAGGGCAAGGCGATCCAGCTGCATCCGCTCGTATGCACGGCCTTCAACGCCGACTTCGACGGCGACCAGATGGCCGTACACGTGCCGCTGTCCATCGAGGCGCAAACCGAGGCGCGGGCGCTGATGATGTCCTCCAACAACATTCTCTCCCCGGCCACGGGAAAGCCGATCGTGGTGCCGACGCAGGACATCATCCTCGGTATTTATTACATGACGCGGGAACGCCCGTTCAGCAGCGGCGAAGGCATGGTGTTCGCCAATCCCAACGAGGTCCTGCGTGCCTTCGACAAGGGTGTCGTGGCCCTGCATGCACGCATCGTCTGCCGCATTCGCGGCAAGCGCGAGGAGACGACGGTCGGACGCGCCATCCTGTCCACCATCCTGCCCGAGGCCCTGCCTTTTTCCGCCATCAACCGGGTGTTGACCAAGAGGGATGTGGCGAGGTTGATCGAGGATTGCTACCGCCTGGCCGGCAACAAGGCGACGGTTCTGTTCGTGGACCGCATGAAGGACATGGGCTATGCCTATGCCGCCAAGTCTGGCACCTCCTTCGCGCTCGACGATGTCGTCATTCCCGAGCAGAAATACACGCTTGTGGCCAAAACTGAGGCCGAGGTCAAAAAGGTTCAGAAGCAGTATGTGGACGGATTGATCACCGCCGGCGAGCGCTACAACAAGGTTGTGGACCTGTGGACACACACGACCGAGGAAGTGGCGCAGGCGATGATGGACAACCTGGCCACGGAGAAGGTGGTCTCGCCCGACGGCAAGAAGAAGGAGATCACGAAATCCTTCAATTCCGTCTATATGATGGCCGATTCCGGTGCTAGAGGCTCGGCGCAGCAGATCCGGCAGCTTGCCGGCATGCGCGGCCTGATGGCCAAGCCGGACGGTTCCATCATCGAGACCCCGATCACCGCCAACTTCCGCGAGGGCCTGACGGTGTTGCAGTACTTCATTTCCACGCACGGAGCCCGCAAGGGCCTGGCGGACACGGCCTTGAAGACGGCGAATTCGGGTTACCTGACCCGACGTCTGGTGGATGTGGCCCAGGATTGCGTGGTCACGATGCAGGATTGCGGCACGACGAACGGCATCGAGATGACGCCGCTCCTGGAAGGCGGCGAGATCGTCGAGGAACTCTCCGAGCGCGTGCTGGGGCGCGTGCTGCTTGAGCCCGCATGCGATCCGATCACCGGGGATGAGATCGCCCCGGCCGGGGCCATGCTGAACGAAGAACTGGTGTCCAAGATCGATGAGGCGGGTGTGGAAAGCGTGCGTATCCGCTCGGTGCTCACCTGCGAGGCCGAGCACGGTGTCTGCGCCGCCTGTTACGGCCGTGATCTGGCCCACGGTACGCCGGTCAGTCTCGGTGAGGCGGTGGGTGTCATCGCCGCGCAATCGATCGGTGAGCCCGGTACGCAGCTGACCATGCGCACCTTCCACGTCGGTGGTACGGCCTCGCGGGCGGCGGAAGTGGCCCACGTGGAGTCCAAGTTTTCCGGTGAGTTCAAGCTGGAGAATGAAGTGGTGGTGCAGGATCAGGACGGTTTTGTGGTGGTCATCAATCGCCACACCGAAGTGGTCATCGTGGATGCCAAGGGTATCGAGCGCGAGCGCCACAAGGTGCCCTACGGCGCCAGGCTGCGCTTCAAGCCGGGTGACAAGGTCAAGGCCGGCCAGATTCTGGCCGAGTGGGATCCATACACGATGCCGCTGATCGCCGAGGTCGATGGCAAGGTTCGTTACCAGGACGTGGTCGAAGGCAAGACCATGCGGGAACAAACCGATGAGGTGACGGGCCTTTCCAACCGGGTGATCACGCAGGTGAGCGAAACGCGGAAGGTCGCCCTGCGGCCACAATTGCAGCTCGTCGATCCCAAGGATCCGGAAGGCGAGCCGGTGATCATGCCGCGTACGGGAACGCCGGCGCGTTACTATTTGTCGCCGGGCGCCATCCTCAATGTTGACGATGGGGAATACGTGAAGGCCGGCGACGTGCTGGCCCGCATCCCGCGAGAGACGACGAAGACCAAGGACATCACCGGCGGACTGCCGCGGGTGGTGGAGTTGTTTGAGGCGCGCAAGCCGAAGACGCTGGCCTTCATCGCCGCCAAGGACGGGGTTGTTTCCTTCGGCAAGGATATTCGCGGCAAGCGACGCGTGATTGTGACCCCGGACGACGGTTCCGATCCCATCGAATACCAGATCCCCAAGGGCAGCCACATCATCGTGCAGGAAGGGGACCGTGTGCGCAAGGGCGAGCGCCTGATGGAAGGATCGCCCGCGCCGCATGACATCCTGGCCGTGCTCGGGATCGAGGCCCTGGCCAAGTACCTGACGGACGAGGTACAGGAGGTCTATCGCCTCCAGGGTGTGAAGATCAACGACAAGCACATCGAAGTGATCGTGCGTCAGATGATGCGCAAGGTGCAGGTGACGGACCCGGGGGCATCGAACTTTATCGCCGGTGAGCAGGTTGAGCGCCGTGCTGTTATGGAGACGAACCGCAGGCTTGTGGCCGAGGGCAAACCGCCGGTGAGATTCGAACCCATTCTTCTGGGGATCACCAAGTCGTCCCTGTCGACGGACTCCTTCATTTCGGCGGCCTCCTTCCAGGAAACCACGCGCGTGATCACCGAGGCGGCGCTGGCCGGCAAGGTGGATTGGCTCACGGGCCTGAAGGAAAACGTGATTCTCGGCCGTCTGCTGCCCGCGGGCACCGGCTTTGCCCAGCGACTGGTGCCGCCGGCGCCCGAGGAGGCCGCGCCTGCAGCCGAGCCGGTTGCGGAGGAGGAAGCGGGTGTGAAAGTCGAAACCAGCGGGGAAGGTGGTGCGGTCGACGCCAGCGAGAAGGCGGCCTGATCCGGGCCTTTCGGAGGGTCATCGAGCGTCTTGACTGGAGCCGATGAGCGGACTCGAACCGCTGACCTGCTGATTACGAATCAGCTGCTCTACCAACTGAGCTACATCGGCCCTGCCACCGCCTGCCGCGGCAGTCTAGCAGCCTCGGCGTTGTTTTGAAGATGGCGGATCCTGGACGGCCTGAATCGCCGCCAGCAGCGCCGGGGCGGCGGTCT
>CAZHOU010000110.1:0-5654 GCA_964534165.1 uncultured Zetaproteobacteria bacterium | reverse complement strand
GGAAAAGGCTCCAAGTTGAGAACCGCCACCTTTCACGATAAGCTTGTTGTTCGATCCCCGCTGACCGGATCGGGCGGAACGCCGTCCGCTTGCGACCGGATCCAGAGGGTGGACATGCGGCCAAACGGGATGGCCGAGGCTTCGGGCTTTCTTGCCGGCCGATGAGCAAAGGCATGGAATGCAACGCGGATGAGCCCAGAGGCTCCCCGCTTCTTGAACGGAGAGATGCGTGAGCGAACTTTTCAACCTCGATCTGATCCATAAATACGACAAGGCCGGCCCCCGGTACACTTCGTATCCGACGGCACCGATGTTCCACAGTGGCATCGGACCCGACGACTACGCCGCCAGCCTGGAGCGGGCCGCCCATGCCGAAGCACCGATCTCGCTTTACATGCACGTGCCCTTCTGCGACACCGTTTGCTACTACTGTGGTTGCAACAAGATCGTCACCAAGCAGCGGCACCGCGCCGTCCCTTACGTCGAATATCTGCTGAAGGAAATCGACCTTTTGGGCGACGCCGTCGGTGATCGGCGCACGGTCACCCAACTGCATTGGGGCGGTGGCACACCCACCTTTCTGAACGAAGGCCAGATCCGTGCCCTGATGGCGGCATTACATCGGCGCTTCCATTTTGCGTCGGACGAGGAAGGGGAATTCAGCATTGAGATCGATCCCCGGGAGTGCGATGCCGATACCGTTGGCATCCTGCGAGAAGTGGGATTCAACCGCATGAGCATGGGCGTGCAGGACTTCGAACCGGCGGTACAGAAGGCGGTGAACCGAATCCAAAGCAAGGAAGAGACCCTGGCCGTATTGCAACAGGCTCGTGCGCACGGTTTCCAATCCATCAATATCGATCTGATGTACGGGCTTCCATGCCAGAGTGTGGAAACCTTCGCCCGCACCCTGACCACGATCATCGAATTTTCCCCGGATCGCATTGCCCTGTTCAATTATGCGCATCTGCCTCAGATGTTCATGCCGCAGCGCCGCATCAACGAAGAAGATTTGCCGTCTCCGGAGGAAAAACTGAACATCCTGAAGATGTCCATCGACCGCCTTCTGGATGCGGGTTACGTGTTCATCGGCATGGACCATTTCGCCAAACCGGAGGACGAACTGACCATCGCCCAGAAGGAAGGCAAGCTGTACCGGAATTTCCAAGGCTACTCCACCCATGCCGATGCGGAAATGCTCGGGCTGGGCATCACGTCCATCGGCTATGTGGATGGAACCTTCTTCCAGAATGTCAAAACGCTGGACCAGTACTACGAGATGATCGATGCCGGCCGTTTCCCCGTCTTCCGCGGCTATCGCCTAACAAAGGAAGACCATCTGCGCCGCCATGTCATCATGCGCCTGATGTGCGACTTCGCCCTCGATTTCACCACCGTCGAGAAAAAATTCGGCATCGACTTCGCCGGCCATTTCGCGCCCGAACTGGAGGAATTGGCCGACATGGCGGCGGACGGCCTTCTACAATTGCATCACCACGGCCTGACCGTGTTGCCCGCAGGCCGCCTCTTGATCCGCAACATCGCCATGGTCTTCGACGAATACCTGCGCGCCAGACAACAGGAGGTGAAGTTCTCCAAGGTCATTTGAACCATGAGCGATGATTCGCAGGAATCAGGGAACAGAAAATATCTCACCTCTCGCAAAGATCGCAAAGAACGCAGAGAGTAAAACAGGGAATTGCTTCTTCTTGGTGTCCTTAGCGGCTTGGCGAGAGAAACCCGCCTTCCGCCTTTCTTGGTCCTCGGTACGCAGTCCTCAGACCTCGGCCCTCAGTCCTTTCCAGGGTTCAGGGGTCAGGGGTCAGAAGACAGAAAAACATCTCTCATCTCACATCCCACGTCTCACATCTCACATCCCACATCTCACATCCCTCGTCTCACATCTCACATCTCACATCCCACATCTCACATCTCACATCTCACGTTCTTCCGCTCAGCACCCAGTCCTTCTCTTTTCCCCTCAGTCCTTGCCACCATTCCCCTCTTCATCGAATTCGTCCCCGAACTCATCCTCCGGTTCCGGTGGATTGCCGTCGTAGATGAGGAATGTGCGATGCTGGACCCAGGCCTCGCGGGTGAAGATGTAGGGATCGAGCGCCGACTCGTTGACAAAGCGGATGGCATTGGAGGCTCGGCTTCTCAAGTCCGCCGCGGCTAGAATCGAGATGGGAATGGTGGCCGCCGGATTAAGAAAGAAGCCCGACCAGAATACGGCATCCGTCAGCGTGGTTACGGCGAGTCCGGGCGTATCGCGCACGGTGTTCGGACCGTAGACTGGCAAGACCAGATAGGCCCCCTGCGGAAAGCCCCAAACGCCCAGGGTTTGCCCGAAGTCTTCCTGATGCTTTTCCAGACCGAGATAGCTGGCCGGATCGAACAGGCCACCAATGCCCAAGGTGCTGTTGACAATGAAGCGACCGATATCGGCCACGCCCTGTTTGCCTTTACCCTGAAGGAAATCGTTCAGAATCGTGTCCGCGTATTGGGCGTTGTCAAAAAAATTGGAAACGACGATACGGCCCTTCTGCGGCACCAGGGCCACATAGACACGCGACAAGGGCTTCAGTGCCACGCGATCGATCAAATCGTTTAACTTGAACGTGGCGCGGTTGACTTTCTCCAAGGGGTCGTAGGTCTGATCTTTGGGTGGATTGCTGGCGCAAGCGCCGAGTGCGAGCGCGAACAACACACAGCCTATGCAGTTCAACGCCCTCCGCCGCACTTTCCCATGAGCCATCCCGGCATCGATGTCCATCATACACCTCTCTCCCATCCGGATCCCTGTTTCAATCCGGCTTGCTCTCATACTGAACGATCTTGGCCTCCAGTTTCGCCATCAACGATTCAAATCCCTGGCTGCCAAGGACAGCGGTATACTCCGCCCGCTTCAGAGCCAGATCACTGACACCGTCGGCAATCACATTGATGATGCGCCAGCGCTGATCACGCCGGTGCAAAACATAATCGAGATGCACGCGCTTGCCATCGTGTTTGATGATCACCGTACGCACGAGTACATTGCCGTGGGAAAGGCGACGCACGGCCATGCGAACGAAACGCTCCCCGGAATAACCGTCGAATCTGTGGGCATAGGTGGCAATCACGAGGCGCGTGAAGACCTGGATGAAGCGGCGTTTCTGCTCCACCCGCAAGCGCCGCCAGTAAGGGCCGGCCACGATACGTACAACGCGAGGTAAATCAAAGCTTCGACGCACCCAAGGTTGCAGGCGCTTGTAGCGGCCGGCGTATTTCAGGACCTTGGCCTGTTTCATCACGGCAAGCAATGCGGCGTGAAAGCGATCCACCACCTCCGGGGCATTGCTTTCATTCAGGGCCGTGGCATGGACGGGGGCAATGGTGGTCAAGGCCAGGAGCACCAGGCCCACTCGTACCCAGCGCCTCACGCCGTCAATCCCGAATCCGTTCGAGGATAGCTTCTTCCCTTCCAGCGCGAGCGTTCCCCCCGCCAATAGCGGATCGCCGACAACCATGTCATGAGCAAATACCATGCGGAGATCAAGGGCTGGGCCAGCGACCATAAGGGGGAGCGACGATAGAATCTCAACACCGGTAGATAGGTCACAGCCATCAGACTCAGCGCCGCCAGAGCCGCTACAGTCGAAGCCGTGCCGGGCAGCATCAGGCCGATCACGGGTAACCAGTAGACCGCCAGCAAGGCAGCGGTGCAGCCCAACAGGGCCGGAAAGGAGTAGTGCAACTGTGTATACGCGGTACGGGCGATCATGTCGCCGAGATCGCGCAGGCCGCCGCTACGCAGGCTTGTGGCGGTGTGGGTAAGTCCGATCCAGACAGGATGACCTGCACGCTTGAAAATCGAAGCCAGTGAACAATCAGCGATGATGGCGCCTCGGACAGCGGCGAACCCCCCCACCTCGCTCAGGATACGGGTATCGAGCAACATACAGCCGCCGGCTGCGGCTGCCACCCTGCTCGTGGGTCTGTTGGCAAGGGAAAAGGGATACACCATTTTGAAGAAATAGATGAAGGCCGGCATCATGACCTTCTCCCACATGCGTTCCATGGCCGGCGCCGCCATCAGCGACAGCATGGATAGGCGACGCTTCAGCATTTCCCGGCGCATGGTTGCAAGCGTTCCGTCTTCCAGTGCGATATCCGCATCCAGAAGTGCCGTCAACCGGGTACGGACGTAGGCCCGTCCCTGCTCAAGGGCCCAGAGTTTACCGGTCCAGCCTGGCGGCAGAGGTTTCCCGGTCACAATGGTGATTCCGTCGTCCACGGCGGCGGCCATTCTTCGTGTGCCATCCTCCGATTCGTCGTCGATCAGGACAACCTTCAGTCCCCTACCCTGTCGCAGAAGATGATGCAAAACCCGACCGATGGTCTTTTCCTCGTTGCGAGCGGGGATCAATACCGTGATGTCATCCAAATCGTGAACGCAATCCCCTTCCCGCGCCTCCAACACCTCCGCGCATGTCCACGGGCGCCAGGGCAGGAACAGCACGATCCCCCAAAGGGATGCTGAAACCGCAGGCAGGATCCACCACGCCATGCCCACTTCAGATTTCGTCCACTCTTCCGCTCATTCCGCCGCCGCCACCTGCTTGTTTCCGCTGTCGGTCTTTTTCTGCATTTTTTCGCGATCGGTGGCTTCTGCACGGATTGGAATGATCCGCCCCGGACTGACCGCCGCCTTCTCCGGCACCATCGCCCCATCGAGACGAGGACCGCGCACGGAAACAATCATGGCCTTGAAGGGATGAAGAACCGCGTCATGGACAGCCGTCGGTTCATAGCCGCAATGGGCCATGCAGTTTGCACACTTGGGGTTGCGACCAGTGCCATAGGCATCCCAGTCCGTCTCTTCCAGCAGGGATTGGAAATCCGGCGCATAGCCCTCGTCCACGAGGAGATAGCAAGGCCGCTGCCAGCCGAAGATATTTCGGGTCGGATTCCCCCAGGCGGTGCAACGGTAGTCTTGATTCCCGGCGAGGAAATCCAGAAAAAGGCTTGATTGATTAAAGCGCCATCTTGCTCTTCTTTGACGGCCAAGCCTGAAGATGTCGCGGAACAACTGCTTGGTGGCCTGCCGTTGTAAAAAGATATCCCGTTGCGGCGCATGGGTGTATGAAAATCCCGGCGATACATTGATGCCTTCCACGCCGAGATGCATCAGGAAATCGAAGAACTCCGCCGCCTCCTCAGCCGTTTCCCCCTGGAAGAAGGTGCAGTTCACGGTCACACGGAATCCCCGCGCTAGAGCAAGCCTGATCGCCCTTACGACCTGATCGAATACGCCAATCTTCCCCACGGAGGCATCGTGACGCTCGCGCATGCCATCAAGGTGGATGGAAAAGGTGAGATAGGGGGACGGGGTATAATCCCCGATCTTCTTTTCGAGCAACAAGGCATTGGTGCACAGATAGACATACTTCCGCCGGGCGATGATCCCCTTGACGATCTCGGGCATCTGCTTGTGGATCAGCGGTTCTCCCCCGGCGATGGAGACCACCGGTGCGCCGCATTCCTCGACGGCCGCCCAGCATGCCTCGAGATCCAGACGTGCGTTCAGAATCTCTGCGGTCTAGTCTATCTTCGCTCAGCCGTCACATGCAGGATCACAGATGACGGGCCGGTCCAGCATCTCACACATG
>CAZHOU010000109.1:0-5692 GCA_964534165.1 uncultured Zetaproteobacteria bacterium | reverse complement strand
GCCAAAGAGCTGTGGAAAATCCTGATGGAAAACGATGGCTGCTAGTCAAGAGCCTTTTGGGATACCGCCCGAATCAGGATATCAGCACGATTGTGCATTGGTTGAAGGAGATCAGTTCGAGGGTACTCCTTCAGGAGTTCCCATATTTGCACAAGCAGTTTTGGAGCTGTCATTTTTGGGCGAGGGGATACTTGGCGGTGAACTCTGAGAAGGTTACGTATGAGATGATCCAGCAGTATATTGAGGAGCAGGAGGGTGAACCGCTGTACGATGACAGTCGATCTCAAATCGACAATCCATGAACCCCTCGGCTTGTAGCCGATGGTCGTTCAGTTCAGATTGAAGGGGTGAAGGCACGGATGTGTCATTGTGGGCAGACTGCTTTGACTTATCCCCCCGCAGGAATTCGATTGGTATGTACGTTTCTGCAACCTTGACAGACTCATGATCGGGAGGTGAACGGATGGCAGAATGGGTGGATGTGGCACCGGTCACGGAGTTGCCACCGGGCAGCCGCAAGGTGGTGCACACCGAAATCGGGCCGATCGCGGTCTTCAATCTGGATGGATCCTATTACGCTATTGCCGATGTCTGCACCCACGACGGCGGCGAGTTGGCCAGCGGCGTGTGTGAGGGCAATCAGATCATCTGCCCTCGACATGGCGCCCGCTTCGACATCAAGACCGGCAAGGTTCTCTCCCCCCCCGCCTACGAGGATGTAGAAACCTACCCGGTGCGCATCGAAAACGGCATCGTGCAGGTGGACATCGACACCTGAATCAACCTCGCCCCATCCACGGCATGCCCAGCGCGCAAAAGGCGTGCTAAACTTGCCGAATGATGCCATACGGTGGGATCAACGCTTTTTTTCGACCCAAGTGGGTGAGCGCCCTTCGAGAACGTCTGCGCGGTCGCCCGGACAGTGAACACGAACAGGCGTTGATCCGCCTGATCGTCGTTTCATTGATCTGCCTTTATTTTGCCACCCCACAATTTGCTCATTGGGTGAATGATGCGGAAACCGTATCCCTGGTCCGCAAGCTCAGCCTGGCCTTTCTGGCCTTTTCCTTCCTGTTGCTGACCCACATCTTCCTCTTTCCGCGGAAATCCGTCGTGCGCCGGATGCTGGGTATGATCGCCGACATGACCGGGGTGTCACTGACCCTGTATCTTGGCGGCGAAGCCGGCACACCCGTAGTTGCGGTTTATCTGTGGGTGATCACCGGGAATGGATTCCGATACGGCTTGACGTACTTGTATACGGCCACGGCCATGAGCGTGATTTCCTTCGTTGTGGTGTGCAGCCTCAGCGATTTCTGGTCGCAGCACATGCTGTTTTCCACCGGCATGTTGATCCTGATGACCATTCTTCCGGTCTATTTCGCCATCTTGATCGCCAGGCTGTACCGCGCCATCGACCAGGCCAATCGCGCCAATCAGGCCAAGTCCCAGTTCGTGGCCAACATGAGCCATGAACTGCGGACGCCGCTGAACGGCATCATCGGCATGAGCGATCTGCTGGCCAGCACGCGACTCAATCCCGAGCAGAGGCGTTTTGCCGTGGTGATCAAGGAATCCGGACAGCATCTCCTGAGCCTGATTGAGCGCATCCTGGAGATCTCCCGGATCGAGGCCGGCAAGCTGGAAATCGCCGCGGAGGCATTCGATCTCTACCAACTCGTGCGCGGGACGGTTTCCATGTTCCACGCCCAGGCCAAGGAAAAGGGCATCACGATCGCCGCGCACATCGATCCGGACGTGCCTTTCAAAGTCATGGGCGACCCCAGGCATCTGAAACAGGTCATCGTCAACCTGGTTGGCAATGCCGTGAAATTCACCGAGGCCGGCCATGTGGACATCTATGCGCACGTGATTCAGCAGGAACCTGAAACGGTCCGCATTCAGTTCGACATCGCCGACACCGGGATCGGCATTCCCGAGGAAGCGCAGGCACGAATCTTCGAACGATTTGCCCAGGCCAATGACAGCATCACCCGCCGTTTCGGCGGCACGGGGCTTGGCACGACCATTTCCAAAAACATCATCGAGAAGATGGGGGGAGAAATCCGTCTGAAAAGCAAGGAGGGTGTGGGAACGACCTTTTCCGTCCTGCTGCCGTTCAAGCATGCAAAGACGATGGCCACGGAACGGGATCTGGCCCATCTTCGGGTTTTGGTGTTGGCGGGCCATGCCCTGGCCGTAAGACTCGACCGTATTCTCAAGCGCTGGGGTGTCGCTTACGAAGCCATCCCCTCCGAATCCCAATTGTTTTCCTCCCTGCTCGACGCCATCACCTCCGGCCAGGGATTCGATGCCCTGATCATGGAGACGGCGCAATTGACCCTGTCGCCGCTGCGCATGGTCCAAGCCATCCGGAACAAGGAAGAGCTTCTCGATATGGACATCCTCCTGATCGATGGCGCGCGGGACGAAAGCTCCGAACAGGAACTGCTTGCCGCCGGCTGCACGGCCGTATTGCATTCCCCGTTGCAGGAATCCCTGCTCTTCAATGCCCTGCATGCCGCGGGTGTCGTACGGCAGGCATCCACCGAGGTGATCCCCATCGCCGATGTCTACCGCCGCAAACACGGCCTCGGAGCACTGAAGATCCTGCTCGCGGAAGACAATCCGGTGAATCAGGAGGTCATCGGCGAGATCCTGCGCCGGGCGGGGCATCGGGTCCGACTGGCCGCCGACGGCGAGCAGGCCCTGGACGCCCTGGCCGATGATTGCTTCGATCTCGTTCTTTTGGACATGAACATGCCCGAGGTGAGCGGACTGGATGTGCTGAAGCAATTCCGCTTCATGGACACAAGCGGCCGCACGCCGGTGTTGATGTTGAGCGCGGATGCACTTCCGGCGACCATCAAACGCTGCCTGGAAGCCGGTGCCAACGGCTATCTGACCAAGCCCATCGAGGCCAAGAAGCTGCTGCAGGAAGTTGAAAAATTTGCCGGAAAGAACAAGGCAAGCAAACGAAAAAAACCACCGAAGCAGCCCGAAGCGGATCGTCGGAACGCACCGGACCTGATCGACGGCAAGGTCCTGAAGGAATTGCAGACCATCTCCCCGGAGCCCGGTTTTATCGCCGATCTCGTGGCCTCCTTCGAAGAGGACGGAAAGAAACACATCCAGTGCCTTGAAGAAGCCTTGGCCACTGGAGATTACGCCGCCTTTCGCTTGCATGCTCATACGCTCAAGGGCAGCGCCGCCACTCTGGGGGGTACAAGCCTGGCGCGATTGTGCGCGAAGGCCCAGGCCCTGAAGCCCGAGGATCTTCGCAGGCCCGAGACGGAAGCCCTGGTGGCGAAGATCCAGCGTATCTTTGCCCCCACCTGCATGGCGATGCGCCGGTACATTGCGCAGAGCGCCAACACGTCCGACTGAACGACCGCACGGAGCGGCCCGGTTTTGTCACCGGGCCGCGATCGTACAGACATCGTCTCAGCCCTGTTGAGAGCGGATGGTTTGCCGTTTGACGAGACGTTCCATCATACGCAGGTCCTTTTCCCGCAGTCTCAATGCCGCATCCACCCAGATGTCCGCCACACCCAGCAATTCATCCAAAGAAATGGGATGGCAACACCTTTGAGCGGATCGGAAGGCACGGACACCGTTGCGCGCACGATCCTCCTTCTGGATGTATTCCTCGACGGCCACGAGTCCCTCGCCGTCGTCCACCAATACATCCACGATCCCCATATCGTACAGGTCCTGCGCTGTATAGAGGCAACCGCCAAGAATGATCTCTTCCGCTTTCTTGGAACCGACCTTTCGCGACAAGAGACTGTATGCTCCCATACCCGGAAACAGATTGAACAGGATTTCGGGCAGTCCCAATTTGGCAGAGCGCTCCGCGATCAACACATCGCTGGCCATGGCCGACTCGAATCCGCCACCCAGGGCATCGCCCTGTACGAGGGCGATGGTGGTCACATCGCGGCCGATGTTGGTGATGTTCTCGTGCAACACATGCACGCATTTGTGGGCGTACTCCTTCAGCTTGTCGCGGTCTTGCCGGCGAATGCAGGCAACAAAGCTCTCCATATCGCCGCCCAAGCTGAACACCCCCCGCGCACTCGAGGCCACGACGATGTAGGCAATTTCCGGCGACTGCGGATCATCCATCACATTCCGCAGCGACTCGCACAAATGCAGAAACTCTTCGAGTTGCTGCAAGATGAAACACGGTCGCGGTCGCGCACACATCCAGATCCAAACCGCCTTTCTCCGGTCATCGTATTGAATTTTCAGATGTTGATATTCACCTGCCAACTCAAAAAGAGGTCTTAATTGCACTGCAATGTTCATGGCAATCTCCTTCCATGGATGTCGCGGGCCGCATCTTCCGAGACCCGCGCATCTTCTATCTATGCCATTTTATGGGGTGCTGCAAACCAAGCCGCTTGAATCGCCGCCTGGCATTTGACGAAAGCCATCGGGCGATTACGCTGCTACCCGTGCGAAGGCCGGAGAATCAATAGCGATGGAATACTCCCCGCTTGGCGCAACCGGAATCGAAGTTTCAAGGCTTGGCCTCGGAACCATGACTTGGGGCGAGCAGAACACGGTTGCCGATGCCTTTGCGCAGATGGATTATGCGCTTGATCAAGGAATCAATTTCTTCGATACGGCCGAACTCTACCCCGTTCCACCGCGGGCGGAGACCTATGGCAGAACGGAGGAGATCATCGGCCAGTGGTTCAAGCGCAGCGGCAACCGGGGGCGTGTCATTCTGGCCACCAAGGTCTGCGGCCCCACCTCTTGGTGTCCCCACATCCGCGGCGGCGAGTCCCGCCTCGACAGAAAGACCATTCACTCCGCCTGCTAGGCCTCGCTTCGGCGCCTGCAGACGGAGTACATCGATCTGTACCAGGTGCATTGGCCGGAACGTGAATGCAATTACTTCGGCAAACTCGGTTTCGTGCCCCTAGATGAAGAGCAGGCCACACCGATCGAGGAAACCCTGGCCGCGCTCGGCGAGTTGGTGGCAGCGGGAAAGGTGCGCGCCGTCGGAGTCTCCAATGAAACGCCGTGGGGCCTGATGCGCTACCTGCAGGCAAGCGAAACCCTGAACCTTCCGCGCGTGGCCTGCATCCAGAACCCCTACAATCTGCTCAACCGCAGCTTCGAAGTCGGCCTGGCCGAGATCGCCTGGCGCGAGCGGGTGGGTCTGCTGGCCTATTCACCCCTGGCCTTCGGCGTCCTTTCCGGAAAATACCTGCACGGCGCCCGCCCACCCGGTTCGCGGCTGGCACTTTTCCCGGATTACAACCGTTACACCCATGCGCAGGGCCAGGCGGCCACGGAAGCCTATGTCAAACTGGCGCGGGAACACAGTCTCGATCCCGCACAGATGGCGTTGGCCTTCGTCCTTTCCCGCCCTTTTCTCACCGCCGCCATCGTCGGCGCCACAAAGATGGAACAACTGCGATCCAACATCGCCGCCGCCGAGCTGCGCCTGCCTCCGCAAGTGATGGATGGCATCGAGGCCATCCATGCGCGTTACACCTTCCCCTGTCCCTAGCAGTCTGTCGGACTTATGAGAAATCTACTGCGCGGCAGGGATAGCGGCCCAAAATGCACGGCTTCCTCGTTCCATAGTCCCCACTATGCGCCTCGAAATCCGTGCTTTTTGGCCTCACTTCCCTTTCTCCCCGCTACGATCCCCCTAAGTCCGACAGACTGCTAG
>CAZHOU010000108.1:0-5731 GCA_964534165.1 uncultured Zetaproteobacteria bacterium | reverse complement strand
GCTGCAGGATCAGGACCATCAACAACATCAATGCGCCGGAAACAAGATACAGGCATTGAAGATTTTCGGCCGTCTTCCCCGTTCTTCCACCCATCCCGGTCAACGCCGCCTTCACCGTGCTCATCGCCGCACCTCCGTTGTCGATGGTGCCAGCCTAGGGCGCGGCCGTTCTTCAGGCTGTGATCGATGTCACACAGATCATCGAATCGTCACCGGCAACCTGCGGCGACCGAAACGAAGGGCCAATCATGGCCTTGAATCGTGCCTTGTGATGGAGGATCGCAAGCCGGCAGCGAGCCGCGAGTCAGGGGCCGATCCGGTCGGCCCCGCCCAAATAGGATTTCAGAACCTCGGGCAGGAGTACAGAACCGTCCGCCTGCCAGCCGTTCTCGAGCACCGCCACCAGACAGCGGCCGATGGCCACGCCCGAGCCGTTGAGCGTCGCCACGGCCTCGGGCCTGTCCCGACCACGGCGGAAACGGATGCCGGCGCGGCGGCCCTGAAATTGCCCGAAAGAGGAGCAGGAGGAGATTTCCCGGTACCTCTTCTGCCCCGGCAACCAGACCTCGAGATCGTAGGTTTTCTCGGCCGCGAAGCCCAGGTCCCCCGCGCACAGTTCCACCACCCGATAGGGGAGCTTCAGGGCCTGCAGGACCGCCTCGGCATGGGCGGTCAGCTCCTCGAGATGCTGCAAGGCCTCCTCGGGCCGGAGCAGATGCACCAGTTCCACCTTGTCGAATTGATGTTGGCGGATCATACCGCGCACATCCTTGCCGGCCGAGCCGGCCTCGCGGCGGAAGCAGGGGGTGTAGGCGCAGTGGCGGATCGGCAGCGCGTCCGCATCCAGGATGCAGTCTCGATAAAGGTTGGTGACCGGGACCTCGGCGGTGGGGATCAGAAAGGCGTCCTCGCCCTCCAGCTTGTACAGATCGTCGGCGAATTTCGGCAACTGGCCGGTTCCGGTCATGGAGTCGCGGTTGACGATGGCCGGCGGCCACACCTCCTTGTAGCCGTGTTGATCCACATGCATATCCAGCATGAATTGCATCAGGGCGCGCTCCAGGCGGGCGCCCATGCCGTGCAAGACCGTGAAACGGCTGCCCGCGATGCGGGCCCCGGCCTCGAAATCGAGAATCCCCAGCCTCAAACCGATTTCCCAATGCGGCGGCACGGTGTCCTCGCGCGGCTTTCCCCAGTGCCGGATCTCGACATTGTCCTCCTCCCCGCGTCCGTCCGGAACGGAATCATGGGGGGGATTCGGAATCTCCAGCAAAAGGGACGAGAAGGCCTCCTCGGCCTCCTTGGCCCGGGCCTCCAGAAGTTTGATCCTCCCGGCCAGACGGGCCATCTGCGCCATCTCGGGGGCGGCATCCTCGTTGCGTGATTTCTTCATGCCGATCTGTCTGGAAACCCGGTTGCGCTCGGCTTGCAGGGCTTCGAGTTCCGCCTTCAGGGCCCGTTGACGGCCATCCAGTTCTCTTGCGCGCAGCCAGGGGGAATCCTCGGATTCCACATCGAGGCCGCGCCGCTTGAGCGCGGCCCCCATCTCGGCAAACCGGAGGCGGAACTCGCGGCGGTCAATCACCTTCGTTCCCTGAATGGTTCACCGCTTCCCCGTTTTCATCCTGTTGGCGTTCGGCCACCCGGGCGGCTCCGATGACGCGCTCGCCGGGCGCGCACTCAATGAGCTTGACGCCCTGGGTGTTGCGTCCGATCACGGAAACGTCCCGCATGCGGATGCGGACAAGGCGCCCGGAATCGGTCATGACCATGACCTGATCCTCATCCACCACCTGCAAGGCCGCCACCATGGCGCCGTTGCGACCGCCGGTCTTGAGGGTGAACACACCCTGGCCGCCCCGCCCCTGGCGGTGGTATTCCTCCAGGCGCGTGCGCTTGCCGTACCCGTTTTCACTGATTGCAAGCAGGCTGGCGCGCTCGGCCACCAGGGTCATGGCGATCACCCGGTCACCCTCCCGCAGACGCATGCCGGTGACGCCGCGGGTGGCGCGACCGGTGGGCCTCACCTCGGTCTCGGAGAAACGGATGGCCCGGCCGCCGCTCGAGGAGAGCATGATCTCCTGTTCGCCGTCGGAGACCCGTACGCCGATCAGGTCGTCGTCCGCATCCAGGCGAATGGCGATGATGCCGTTGGCGCGGATATGTCGGAATTCCTTGAGGAGGGTCTTCTTCACCAGGCCTTTTTTCGTGGCCATGACGATGTAGTGGCTGTCGTCGAAATCCCGTATGGCCAGGGTGGCGGATACCCGCTCGCCCTTTTCGAGCGGCAGCAGATTGACCAGCGCCTTGCCGCGCGCCGCCCGGCCCGCCTGCGGGATCTCGTAAACCTTCTTGCGGAAGACCCGGCCCCTGTTCGAAAAGAAGAGCAGAAAGTCGTGCGTGGATGCCACCATCAATTGCGCCACGAAGTCCTCTTCCTTGGTCGTCATGGCCGTCTTGCCCTTGCCTCCCCGGCGCTGCGCCCGGTACAGCGAGACGGGATTGCGCTTGATGTAACCTTCGTGGGAGATGGTCACGACCATGTCTTCTTCGGTGATCAGATCCTCCATGGACAGCTCGGCCGTCTCATCCACAATCTCGGTGCGGCGTGGATCGGCGTAACGATCGCGCACCGCTTCGAGTTCCTCGACGATGACATCCAGAAGCAGCTTCTCTTCGGCCAGAATCGCTTTCAGGCGCGCAATCGTGGCCTGAACCTCTTCGTATTCGGATTTGATCTTCTCGCGTTCGAGCCCGGTCAGGCGTTGCAGGCGCATCTCCAGAATGGCCTTGGCCTGTTTTTCGCTCAAGGCAAAGCTCTGCATCAGGCCGTCCCGGGCCTCGTCCGTGGTCCGACTCGCCCGGATCAGGCGGATCACGGCGTCGATATGATCGAGTGCGATCAACAGGCCTTCCAGAATGTGGGCCCGGGCTTCCGCCTTGTTCAGCTCGAACAGGCAGCGCCGTGTCACGACCTGGCGACGATGATCGATGAAATGGTTGAGGAGTTCGCGCACGCCGCACAACTTCGGCTTGCCGTCCAGAAGCGCCAGCATGTTGCAGCCGAAGTTGCACTGCAACTGGGTGTGTTTGTACAAGTTGTTCAGCACCACTTCCGGGATTTCGTTCTTCTTCAATTCGATGGCGATCCGCAGGCCGTCCCGGTCGGACTCGTCCCGCAGGTCGGAAATGCCCTCGATTTTCCGGTCACGCACCAGGGCGGCGATGTGCTCGATCAGGTTCGCCTTGTTCACCTGGTAGGGGAGTTCGGTGATGATGATCGATTCACGTTTGCTGCGGGGATGAATCTCCACCACCGCGCGGGCGCGCATCGTGATGGCGCCACGACCGGTCAGAAAGGCACTGCGCATTCCCTTGCGCCCATAGATGAAACCGCCGGTCGGGAAATCCGGTCCGGGCATGATGGCCATCAACTCCTCGTCGTCGATCCCGGGCCTGCGGATCAGGGCGATCGTGGCATTGATCGTCTCGCCGAGATTGTGCGGCGGAATATTGGTGGCCATGCCGACGGCGATGCCCTGGGAGCCGTTGACCAACAAATTTGGAAAGCGGGCCGGAAGCACCTTCGGCTCCCGCAGGGATTCATCGTAGTTGGGGACGAAATCGACCGTATCCTTGTCGATATCGGCCAGGAGTTCGCCCGCAAGCCGGGCCATCCGCACCTCGGTGTAACGCATGGCGGCGGGTGAATCGCCGTCCACGGAACCAAAATTTCCCTGGCCGTCCACCAGCACATGGCGCATGCTCCATTCCTGTGCCATGCGCACGAGGGCATCGTAGACGGCGGCGTCGCCATGGGGATGGTATTTGCCGATGACATCGCCCACCACGCGTGCCGATTTCTTGTACGGTTTGTCGTGGGTGCATCCCAGTTCATGCATGGCGTAGAGAATGCGCCTGTGCACGGGCTTGAGGCCGTCGCGGGCGTCGGGAAGCGCACGGCCGATGATCACGCTCATGGCGTAATCGAGATAGGAGCGCCGCATCTCCTCTTCGATCTGGACCGGAATCGCCGTATTCAATCGTTCCACTGTGATCTTCCTTTCCTGTTGTCGGTTTGCATCAACGATATCATGGTGCCCTCGACAGGAGTCGAACCTGTGACCTGCTGCTTAGGAGGCAGCCGCTCTATCCATCTGAGCTACGAGGGCTTGGGGTGGTGCATCTTCTCGCCGGACCGAAGCCTAGCACATTCGCCGGTTTTCATTCGTCGTAGATCACCAAACTTTCAACCTTGACATCCTTGAGCAATTTGCGGCCCCCGAGGAAAGCCAGTTCGACAACAAAGAGACAGGCGGAAACTTCGGCTCCCAGCTTCCTCACAAGATCCACGGTGGCCCGCATCGTGCCCCCCGTGGCCAACAGATCGTCCACCACCACCACCTTGTGACCGACATTGAGGGCATCCCGATGGATCTCCAGCCTGTCGACACCGTATTCCAGTTCATAATCGATGCCGTGAACGCCCGCCGGCAGTTTCCCCGGCTTGCGCACCGGGATCAACCCCAGGCCCACTTGCTGTGCCAGGGCGGCTCCGAAGATGAAACCCCGCGATTCAATGCCGACCACAGCATCCGTATCCGAGGGCACATGGCAGGCCAGGCCGGACACGGCGGCGGCGAAGGCATCTCCGTCGGCCAACAGCGGCGTGATGTCCTTGAACACGACACCCGGTTTGGGGAAATCCGGGATATCGCGGATGTAGTCCTTGAGGTTGATGGCCGTGGCCGGATTCACAACACCTCCTCGGAACTCACATCATGCTGCCGGATGATGTGACGCAATTTCTGCAAGGCACCCACCTGGATCTGCCGGATCCTCTCACGCGTCACGCCCAAATGGCGGCCGATGGCCTCCAAGGTCCAGATTTCACTGCGCTCGTTCAGACCGTAGCGCAGATTCACCACCTCTCGTTCCTTGTCGGAGAGCTGCGCCAGCCAGGACTGAATCAGGTCCGAGCGCACTTCGTCCTCCAGGTGCTCGCCCGGCTGATCGGCCCGGTCGTCCTCGGTCACATCGTACAGTGTGAAATCCCCGTCTTCATGCAACAACTCGTCGGCGCTCTCCGTAAACTGGTTGACGGCCAACAAGGCCTGGATGCGCTGCACGGGCTTTCCCAGACGTTCGGCGATCTCCTCATCGGTGGGTTCGCGTTCCAGTTCCACGCGCAACATCGAGATCGTCCGCTGCATGGCGTTGTATTCCTTGCCGATGTGCACGGGCAGGCGAATGGTTCGGGCCTGGTTCATGATGGCTCTTTCCACGGATTGCCTGATCCACCAGGTGGCGTAGGTTGAGAATCGACACCCGTGCGCCTCGTCGAATTTCTCCACCGCCCGCATCAGGCCGATGTTGCCTTCCTCGATGAGATCGGACAGCGGGAGGCCCCGGTTCATGTAGCGCCGGGCAATCTTGACCACCAGACGCAGATTGGCGCTGATCATCTTCTGTCTGGCCTCTTCGCTGCCCTTGGCAATGGCCCTTGCCAATTCGACTTCCTCCTCGGCGGAGAGAAGGTTGTAGCGGGAGATCTCCCGCATGTACAGTGTCATGGGATCCACACTGTGCCGTTTCCCCATCATCCCTCCCCGTTCGCCGGGCATCCGGACGAGACGGCATCAATGCCCCGGAACACCGCCTTGATCGAGTGCATCGTCGACCGTACATCCATCAGCATACTGTACCAGTTGCTCCCTTGCTGTCCAATGAT
>CAZHOU010000107.1:0-5733 GCA_964534165.1 uncultured Zetaproteobacteria bacterium | reverse complement strand
CCTCGGCCGCGGCCCCCGCTGGCCGCTGCGGTTGTGGCCGAGTGCATCGGTGGCGGCGGCGAGCGGCGCGGCGGCGGCCGGCGCCGCGGCGCACGGGCGCCTGTCCCGGAGACGGGCGCAGGCCGTGGCCGCGCCGCCCGCCGGCGCCAGCGGACGACACCACCAGGGGGCATCGGGAGCGACCGCCGCAACGCCGGCCACGGAAAAGGCCAGCGCCACGTGCGCGGACGGGAAGGATGTGCGCGAATCGTTGAAGCTACCCGGATGAAAGCGGCCGTTGTTGCGGCCGGGGGCGACGGGACGTTCCCTTCCCACCGCCACCTTCAGGATTCCGGCGGCGAGCAGACTGAAGGCCGCGGCCTCGGCGTAGGTTCCCGCCGTGTGCCAGGCCCGCGCATCCCCGCCAACCATGCCCTGCAGACCGTAGAAGAAGATCGCCCCGGCCGGTGCGGCAACGGCCCAGGCATTGCCGAAGTCGGCGGCGCCGGCGGCACCGTTCCACTGCCGGTACAATCTCCGATCCAGTAAAGACGAGGCCGCGGTCAAGGCCAGGCCCGTTTCAAAGACATACCAGTCGGCTGCTTCCCAGGCAAGGGGCGCCTCCAGCATCGCCCCGGCATCCTGCAGCCATGTCGCCGCGCCTGCGGCCCGCACCGGGGCAGCCGGCGGGAGGACGAGAAGAAACGAAGAGATGAGAAAGAAGAAAAGCTTCCAGCGCATGATCCGACATCGTAGCCTTATCCGCGTCCTTCACAAGCACGGCGGCCGAAACGGGAGGTGGAGACTCAATCCCTCCGGGCAACCGCAATCTTCCGCGGCCTGGTGGGCAGGATGTGCAACGGCAAGCCCGGACCCGGATCGCCGTCGAGCTGGCAGCGGACGCCTTTCAAGCCGCGGATGCGCAGCTTCGATGCCGGGATGTCGTGCAGCAGCCGGCCGGCGGGAAGGCCGAGCATGCAGCACAGCATCGTCAAGCACCACATGAATCGACCCGGATATTTCCAGATCAACGCACGGTAACCGGGGGTGAACACGTCGGTGTCCGCAACGCGATAGCGGCCGCCGTAACAGGCTCCGTTCTGCACCAACACCTGGGAGGTACGGAAGCGGTGGCCGTTCACACAGACGACGATGTTCCTGCGCACCGGCCGCAGCAGCCGCTCAATCAGCGCTCCCACATAGGCCCACTTGCCGAGGCGGCGCTTCAGGCCGGGACGCACGCGCACCGCCGCCTCGGCCTCCACCCCCACACCGGCCATCAGGAAAAACACCGCCCCGCCTTCGCCGGAACGCAGGCGACCCACCTGCACCCGCGTTCGGGACCAAGGCCCCCGCCCCATGGCGCCTGCATCCACACCCAGTTCGACGCCCGCCTGACTCAGGGTACCGGCCGGCAGCAGCGCGAGAAGCGTCCGCGCCGACGCCGCCTGCAGCGCCTGGCGCCAGGCACCGTCGCCGCCGACGATGACGGCCGTGCCCCCACCGTTCCAGCGCGAAAGCCTGCGCGGGATATCCCCCGGCCCTTGCGTGGGAATCACACGTTCGCCAGGAAAGGACTTTTCGATCCACCGCCGCCACCTCCCGGCCGCACCGGAGGCGGTGCTCACGATCCAGGTGCGGGCGGACACCTCAGCCGCCGCCACCTTCCCGGTCGCCGGCCTCCACCTCGTTTTTGCGACGTTCGACACTCTCCAGAACGAATGCGGCGATCACGGCCAGGAATCCAACCACGAAAGTCGAGAGAATCACGATCAGGCTGCGTTTGGGCCTGAACTTCTTATCCGGCGGCGAGGCTGCGTCCAGCACGCGGAAGGCAAACTCCTCTTGCGTATGGGCCAGCATGGCCTTCTTCTGTTCCTGGCTGATCAATTGGAACAGGGTCTTACGCATGTCCGCCACCTGGGTGCGGTCGAGCTCACGGCGCAAATAGCTCAGATTCGCTTCGCTACGGGCGATGGCCTTTCGCCGCAGGTAGGTGTTCAGGCGGCGCACCAGTGCGTTGGCCCACTTCGCGGCCAGGACCGGGTCCCTCCATTCGACCGAAATGGTGACAAGCCCGGTTTTTTTGTCCGTGTTCACCTTCATAACGCTATTCGTAAACACACGGTAGGCCGACCACAACGACGGGCGTTTTTTAGAATCATCCTCCTTCCAGCGCTTGTGCTCCGCATCCCAGTCATCCGCGAACAGGATCGGCATCAGCTTGTTCTCCTTCACAAACTGCCAGATGAATGCACGCGACTTGAGCACAGCCAGATTCTCCGCCGTATCACCGCCGCCACCCAGCGGGATACCGGCCATCGAGGCCAGCCCGCCCAGGCCTCCCAAGGCCGACGACAACCCACCCTGCTTGCCTTCCTCGCCGTGCGCCGGCGCCAGAAGTACCTGGGCGCGGTAGATGTTCGGCATCAGAAGGGAAATCACAACTGCCGCCAGTGCCGCTGCAAGGCTTGCGGCGAGGATCATCCGTCGCCGCTTCCATACCACGCGCCAATAATCCAGAAGATCGATTTCGTCCTCTTCGTAGACCGAACCGTACATGGCGGCCAATAGGCGGGGATCGACGGGCGGCGATCCCGCTGGAATGCCGTTCTGGTTTTTTGGGGGTTGTTGCTTATCGGGCATAAAGGTGCCGCGGGACAAGGAGGTTGCATGAGGGTTGAAGGCCGAGGGCCTGCGCCTGCCATTTGTTTCCCTTCTTTATCCACGTGGAACTTTTAGCTTGCAACCTGAAAACGCCCATCCCGTTATAAAATCCTTTGGAGAAGCATTCGCTGTATTCTTCAACCCCATTCCTCATAAATGCAGTCATATCGCTATCTTTCAACTTTTCTTATAGCACCCCCACCGCCTTGAAGGAGGCGATGGAAACGCCAACGTTGGCCAGAATGCGGCTCCAATCGAGCAGGCTGTCCACAAGATGGAATTGTTCAAGTTTCTCGGGCACGACAATCGTATCGCCGGGAAACACGCGCTTGCGCCGCCAGGCGCTGTGATGGGCGTCCACCTCGCCGTTGGCACGGATCACGTAGATGCGGCCCGTATCCGCAAAGCGCCGGGGACCGCCGGCGAGATCCACGTAGTTGGAAGGCGAGAAGTCATGGCGGTAGAGAAAGGCCGTCTGATTGTACACCTGACCCAGAACCAACACCTGATCCGGCTGCTGGGGAATATACAGGGTGTCGCCGTCGCGCAGGCGCAAATCGAAGTCGCTGCCCTTGAAGTGCTTCAAATCCGTCAGGCGAATCACCAGGCGACCCGTGGCCCTGGCCTGCCGCATCTTCCGCAGCATGACCTTGGCCAGTTCGAGATCACGTTGCTGGCGTTTCAGGATGGATGCGTCCTTGATGTTGGACAGGCTCGCGGCCTGACGCTCGATGTCCGCCTCCATCTCCCTGGCCAGTTGCTGCAATTGCTTCTGTTGTTCTTCGCGGATTGAGACACGCGTGAACACCGCCGCCGGCAGGTAGGCCTTGGCCGTGAAACCGCCCGCCCGTTCCAGGAGCGAGGAGAGATGTTCTCCTTCCTCCACCGGATAGGTGCCGGGGAAGCGCACCTCGCCGCGCAGCGTGACATGCTCGGCCTCGCGCCAGTTCGAAATCCGCCGCACCGCCAGCACGTCATCCGGCATCAGACGAACATTGGCCCGCGCATCACCCGCCAGCGCCGCCGCCAAATCCACGTCGAAATGTTCAACCGCTCGCTTTTCGCCATGTTCGACCCGATAACGGGTAATCTCGGCCTGCTTCAGATAGGCGCGCTCGGTCGGCCCGCCAGCCGCCAGCAGTAAATCGGCCACGTGCATGCCCTGCGTCAGCGGATAGCTTCCGGGACTAACCACCTCACCGCTCACGCTCACCTGCTTCAGCGGCGAGATGGCCGCACGGGAGAGCACAAACACCCGATCCTTGTCCCGCAACGGCACATTGGCTGCTGCATCGCCCGCCAGAAGGCGGCCAAGCGGCGCACGCAACAATACCAGCGTTTGGTCCGCACGTGTGCGCTGAATCAGTACATAATCCAAGAAGGCGTCATCCTCCAGATCCGCACGCGAGCGGATTAAATCGTGCAAGCGCATGCCGGCATGAAAGCCATAATCGCCCGGGCGACGAACCCGGCCCAGAAGATGCACCACATGTTCGCGCTCGCCCCCGCCGGCATACACCATCAACAAATCGCCGTTATGCAGGCGCATGGACCCATGCCCGCGCGACAAGTCCACGTCCAGCACGGTTCGGTCGCCGTCGCGCAAGCGATCAATCTGCGCATGCGCGCGATCCGCGTCGGGCAGAAAACCGCCGGCCAGACGCACCAGATCACCTACGTCGTACTCGCCGCGCAGCTCGTAGATTGCCGGTCGCACCACTTGCCCGGCCACGGCGGCGGTCTTGCCAATGGGCGGCACGAAGACGACATCACCCGGCATCAGACGCACGTCGTTTACGCGGTTGCCATAGAGCATCAACTGATAGAGATCCAGCTCGCGCATCACGTGCCCACCGCGCTTCAACCGCACATGCCGAAGACTGCCTTTTTTGGAAATGCCGCCGGCGGCGAACAAGGCGTGACTGATGGTGGAAAGCCCGCCCACTACATAGGATCCCGGCGCGCGCACATCGCCCAGCACGAATACTCGAATCGTCCGCAGCCGTCCCATCGAAATCGAGGCCGTCACGCCGATCAGTGCCCTTCGAATGCGGCGCGACAGCTCCGCCTTCGCCTCCCGGTAGCGCATGCCGGCCAGGGGAATCGCACCGACATCAGGCAAGTCCACGACGCCGTCGCGGTCAATGACCAGGCTCAGGCTGTCACCGCGGCGACCATAGTACTGGACATGGATCTCGTCACCCGGTCCCAGCACATATTCCGCCGGCACTGGAATGGCCGACTCCGGCACGAAGGAATTCGTCGCACGCGCGAACATCGCATAACCAAACTGCCGCAACCGCTGATGTACGGCGCGCGCCTTGCCGCCCACGCGTTGTTGCAAATCCTCGCGCAGGCGGGCGTCGTTCGCATTGCCGCCGAGTTCCGGGATGGCATTAATAACATGATTTTCACTGTTCTTCAGGTCTGGCTGCGACTGAATCAGCCCACGCCGCCCGCCTCCTCGAGTCCTGTCAGACGGAAAACCTTCCTTGCGACCCAAAGTCGCGCCCTTGTGCGAACCTTCACGCAAAGGCCTCTCCTGGCCATCAGTGATATTTGCAGGCGACGTCGATTTTGCGCCAAGGCGCGCATTATACTGTCGCTCCAGCTCGCTCGGCGGCTGCGGAGATGGCGCGCGTGCCGGCACCGTGGCTGCCCTTTCAGACCGGGTGCTCGTTCTGGTCGGCGAAGCGAGCGCCGCCTTGCCCTGCCGCGGCAACGCCACCCCGGCCTGCTTGGCCAAGGCCGCCTTTTCGGCCGGGCTTAGCTTCTGCAATTGCTGCAATTGTGCTGGCGTCAGCGAAATCGCAGCGGTTGGGCCGGACCACAGCGTCGCACAGGCAAGCAGGAACAAGTACAACGCCCGCCGGAACAGCGCGACAGCATGCAATGGGTTCCGCATCGTGTGCATCCCTCTCCCGATCCTTTCAGCCACGTCCGCAGCATAGTCCGGCGCGTTTGCGAAACCAAGCACATAATTAGTCGTCCCTGAATAAATCGATTTTCATGCTTAGGGAGGTCATGGTGTAGCTACTGCAGGCGCGGCATTCATCCAGGCTTTCTGGTTGCGGCCCAGCAAGCTCC
>CAZHOU010000106.1:0-5763 GCA_964534165.1 uncultured Zetaproteobacteria bacterium | reverse complement strand
GGCCAGGGACGGAATCGAACCGCCGACACGAGGATTTTCAGTCCTCTGCTCTACCGACTGAGCTACCTGGCCGCCTGAAGGCCGCAAAGGAGGCGGATTATTCGTTTTGCCTCACCGATGTGCAAGCGCTTTCACGAGCCGGAGCGACTGAACGCAAAGAGCGCGGTGCGGCTGTTCCTCTCCGGGATGGGAGTGAATCCTAGAAATGGACGCGGTAGTGCGGGTCAAGCCAGCAACGCGGCAGCGGTTCACCGGAAGGAAAGATCAACTTCGTCTTTTCCACGTCCACCGGTTCCCCGACCTCTTCCCCGGCCTGATAGCGCACCTTCATCGTGCTCGATGCCGGATTGAACATCTCTTTCGGATCCAGCACCTCGACCAGGTCGCCGCTCTGCTTGTCTTTCAGAAACATCGCATCTCCTCCGTCGCATTGGCTTCCCATCCCAAGAATAGAACATCCGCGTGAACGCCGCCAGCGGCACCGCCCGATCAGCCGTCGGAACGGAATATTTTCCGGCGGTAATAACGCAATTCGGCGATGGATTCGCGTACGTCTCCCAGGGCCCGATGCGCTTCCTTCTTGCGCGGCAGCGCGACCTCCGGATACCAGCGCCGACACAACTCCTTGATGCTGCTGACATCGATGTTGCGATAATGCAGCCACGCCTCCAGGCGCGGCATGGTGCGGCACAGGAAGCGGCGGTCCTGATGAATGGAATTGCCGCACAGGGGGGACGCGCGCTCGGGTACGTAGCGCTTGAGAAAGGCCAGGGTTTCGGCCTCCGCCTCCTCCACCGTCACCGTGGAGGCGAGAACCCGGTCGCTCAGGCCCGAAGCCGCATGCTGCCTGCGACACCATTCCCCCATCGCTGCCAGCACTGCGGCATCGTGATGAATGGTCAGGTTCGGTCCCTCGGCAAGAATGTTCAGATCCTTGTCGGTGATCACGGTGGCGATCTCGAGGATGACATCGGTCTCCGGATCCAGGCCGGTCATCTCCAGATCCATCCACACCAGGTTTTCGGCGTCGATCACGACAGGGCCGGTATCGCCGCGCGCAGGCCGACGGCGGCGGCCAGTCGCCGCAGCTCGGCATTGCATGGCAGAAAATTCACGCAGGTCCAAGACCAGGCCCGGCGCACCGGATAGAAGCGCCGCAGACGCACGAAGGCCGCCCGCCTTTCGGCCGCGGGCAGCGCCCCCAAGGCGCGAAGCCGTGCATCGTCGGCCCGGATGTCGTAGAGAGAGGAAACCGCTCTGTGCAGGCTCAACCAGGCGTCGCCGTCGGCGGGGATTTCAAGAGCGGCCACCTCGGGGGGCGGCAGATGATCGCGCATGTCCCATTCGGGTTCGACCCCCAAATGCCGGCACAGGGCGTCGTAGACGAATTGGGTGTTGGCGGCCTTGCCGTCGAGCGAGTGGCCGGCGATGTGCGGCGTGGCCAGCACCACCTGCGGATGGGCAAGCAACCTTTCGGAGATGTCCGGTTCGTGCTCCCAGCAATCGAGGACGGCGAAGCGGCCGGCATCCGCATCCAGCCACGTGGCCAGGGCGCGGTTGTCCACGACACCGCCGCGCGCGGCGTTGATCAGGCCGCAACCGCCGAAACGGGCCAGCTCCCGCTCCCCGATCAGGTGCCAGGTCGAATGCGGGCCGGTACGGGTCAGCGGCGTATGCAGGGTGAGCACGTCCGAGCATGCCATCAACGTCTCCAGATCGACGAAATCCGCAGCCCCCTCCGCCTCGGCCCGCGGCGGATCGTTCAACATCACCTCCGCGCCCAGACCTGCGGCTGCGGCGGCCACGGCGGAGCCGATGCGCCCGACACCGATGACTCCAAGTCGCAGACGGGGCAGGAAGAGCCGACGCCGGACATGCAGGTCGAGCAAGGCGGCGAGCATGTATTCGAGCACCGAGCCGGTGGAGGAACCGGCGGCGTTGGCGGTGGCGATGCCGTGTTCACGCAACCATGGCTTGTCCAGGTGGTCGTCGCCGATGGTGGCCGTGCCCACGAAGCGGACCGCCGTGCTGGCGAGCAGGGCCGCATCGACGCGAAGAGAGGAACGCGTAAGGAGAATATCGGCCTCCGACAGAACCTCCCGGCGGATGTCGCGGCATTCCAGAACCTTCAACTCCACGCGGTGACCGGGAAGGGAGGAAAAGGCGGATTCCACCCCCCAGATGTGGGCGTCGGCGACGATTCGCAGTTGCTCAGACATCGAGTGCGCGGATGCGGGCAATCAGGGATGTCGTGGAATAGCCACGCACGAAGGGAATGACCGCCACCTCGCCGCCGCTGCCACGTACGTCATCCGCCCCCACGATCTCCGCCGTCCGGTAATCTCCGCCCTTGACCAGTACATCCGGGCGCAGACGGCGAATCAGAACCAGCGGCGTATCCTGCGCGAAAGGAATCACCAGATCGACCGCCCGCAATGCACTCAGCATGCAGGCGCGGTCCTGCAACGGATTGATCGGTCGTGCGCGACCCTTCAGGCGCCGGACCGAATCGTCGTCGTTCAGTCCGACCACAAGGACATCCCCAAATTCCCGCGCCTTTTGTAGATAGATGACGTGACCCGGATGGAGGAGGTCGAAGCAGCCGTTGGTGAAGACGATCCGTTTTCCCGCGGCGCGCCAGTCCTGCACTTGCCGTTCTCCCTCCTGCGGCGATGCATACGCCGCCGGGGTCATTTCTTGATGCGCAGGAGATTGACCACGCTCGTCACGCCCCTGACCGAAGCCGCCAGGGTGTGCGCGCGATGACGTTGCAATCCGTTTTTGACCACTCCCTGCAGATAGACCTTGCCGCCGACCGTCTCCACATGCACGGAGAGTCCGGGAACTTCCGGATCCTCGATCAATCTCTTCTTGACCTGGGCCGTTATCCACGTGTCGGCCAAGACCTCCCGCACCGGCGGCGCCCCCAGCTTGATCTCCGAACGCACGGAACGCACCCCACGGATATGACGGCAGATGTAGACGGCGCGGTCGATCTGATCCTGCCGCGGCAGATAGCCGGTGAGAACGACATCGCTTTGGATGACCTCGGCGCTGATCCAACGGGAAGGCAAATCCTTTTCGGCCACCAGACGGGCATCGATCCGTGCCGCGATGGCGGCGTCGTCCAGATGGCGCCCCACGGATCGTACGTCGAGGGCGGTGTCGGTGGCCACACCCGAGCCACCAACGACGGCGGTGAACAGACAACCGCTGAGCGAGACACCGCCAAGCAGGCACAGGAATGAAGGAAGGATTCGCTTCATGGCTCTACGCTCCTGGACAGACCTAGAATCCGTTTTGCAGCCGTTGCGATGCGGATGCATGCACGACCGGGCCGGAGACACCCTTTCCCGAAGCCCCGCATGCGACAGAAAGAAGCGGTTGCGGCAACGGCGTCTCATTTGAAGGCATTGCTGAGAACAAAGGCCAGAATCGCACACAGAAGGATGAGGAGAAAGTAAGGAATTAGATGCGGACGCTTCTCCCGCTGATTCCACTCCTCGAGGTGACGCCGCTTATGCAATTCCATCCCCAAGGGCATCCAGAACAGCGGCGAACAACAGCGGCAGCAGGATTTCGTCGGCACCGGACAAGCGGGTCCAACGTCCATCCGGCTGCACGAGCCTCTCCACAACGTCGGAACGGGCACCCGCCGACGTCCCGGTCACGATGCACGTCAATTTTTCCACCCGATGGTCCAGGTTGCGTGCCGCCTCCGCAGCTTGCAGCAACACCCGCGGCAAAAGCACCGTGGTGGCCGCGGTGAGGATGATGCCGCCGCTCGACTCGGCGAGCATCGCCGCCAACAACCGAAAATCCAGGAACCCTGCCGCTCCCAGGGATTCTCCGTGCGTGGCCGGGTGCAGATTGAAGGTGTCGGCGCCGATGATCGGGTGCACGGTAACCGGGATGTCGCAGCGGTTGGCGGTGGCCAGAACACTGTGATCGAGATGCGAGGGTTCGGCATCGATCAGCTTTTCGCCGACGCTTCTGCCGATGCCCCAGCCCTCGATGGCGCCGAAATTGATGGCCTCGTTGATCAGCTTCCCCGTCTCCTCGGTGACGCAATAAAGTCCATTGTGAAGGTCGCGGTCCCGATAGCGGATCGTACGGCCGGAAAGGGCGATCTCCACGTCCTGGATCAATGCCGCTCCACTCAGCACAAGGCCCGAGATCACCCGCTGCTCCAGAAGGCGAACCAGGAGCGGATTCAGGCCCGAAGCCATGACATGACCGCCACAGGCCATGAGGATGCCCTTGTTGCGCCGGCGCCGGGCGACAATGGCGTCGCGCAACTCCAGCAACTCACCGGCGGCACCGAGGCCGGGAAGACTGCACAGGAAATCCGAGAAGCTGCCTCCGGGACGGTAAGGGGCGCCGAAATCCTCGCCGTCGGCCTCCGCCTTCCGCTCGGCCAGCGGGACGGTCTTCAGGCTGTTGAACGAAAGGGGCTTCAAATTCATGCATGTTCTCCAAACAGTGTGCGCTCGATTAGGGCACAGAGGATGTGCAGGCAAGCGATATGCATCTCCTGGACGCGCGGCGTGGAGGCAGCCGGAATGTTGATGTGGACCGTCACGGCGCCATGCACGCCCAGGGCGCCGCCATCGGCGCCGGTCAGGGCGATCACATCCATGCCCTTTCGTCCGGCCGTGTCCGCCGCTGCAATCACGTTGGCCGAATCCCCACTCGTGGAAATGGCCAACAACACGTCCTCGGTACGTCCCAATGCCTCGACCTGACGCGCATAAACCTGCTCGAAGGAGATGTCGTTGGCAATACTCGTCATGACCGAGGGATCGGGCGTCAAAGCCAATGCGGCAAGCCCCGGTCGATCCATCTCGAAGCGGTTGACCAGTTCGCCGGCGAAATGCTGGGCGTCGGCCGCCGAGCCGCCATTGCCACAGGCGAGAATCTTGCCTCCGCGGCGCAGATGCTCGGCCATGCATGCACCCGCGCGTTGCAGGGGAACGGTGATGAGATCGGCGCAACGCCGGCGCAACCTGGCACCATCGTCAAGCAAGCGCCTGATCAGCTGATCATCCTTCTCGGACATGCAAGGCCCCTCGGTCCCCTAGCGGAAAACATCGTGCAGGTGCTCGATACGCGGCCGAAACCTGCCGGGGGTGAGAATGATCAAATCGAAACGACATTGCAATCGTGCCAGCCCCGGATGCCGGCACAACCAGGCCGCCGCAGCCGATCGCAAGCGCTTTTGCTTGTCTGCGTGGACGGCCAGCAGACCCTCGTCCCGTGTCGGGCGGCGCTTGACTTCGACGAAGGCCAGAAGATCCCCCTTGCGCGCCACGATGTCCAACTCCCCCCAACCCGCCCGCACGTTGCGCGCCAGGACGCGATAGCCAAGCAGGCGCAGATGCCGGGCGGCCCGCTCCTCCGCCTCCCGGCCGCTCTTGGTGCTCATCGGCCACCGCCACGCATCTGCAGCAGCAAGGCATAGACACGCGCACGCGGAACATGCAACCTCTTTGCCACCTTCCTCGCACAAGCGGAGGCGGTCATTTCTTCCCGCTCCTCCCGCGCCAACTCCCGCAGGATGCTCTGATCATCGAGGGCCGGCGCACTCTCCCTTGCAGCTACGAGCACCACGATTTCCCCGCGCACGTCGGATGCCTGCAAGCGGGCGCACACCTCACGCAAGGGGCCGCAGATGAACGTCTCGTGCACCTTGGTCAGCTCCCGCGCCACGCACACCCGCCGTTCCTCCCCGCACTGGGCCGCGCGCTCCTTCAGCCTGGCGAA
>CAZHOU010000105.1:0-5924 GCA_964534165.1 uncultured Zetaproteobacteria bacterium | reverse complement strand
GCAGGTGGCCATCCACCTCATATGAATTTACAGCAGTATAGGGACTCAACCCACCGGAATTTGAAATGACGAAATACATGCTGGAGTTGTATCGAAGTTGCATCGAAAGAATACAATGTTGTAGCATGGCAGCTTGCATTTCGCGGCGCCTTTCTTGTCTGCGCGGGCCGGCAAGTGAGGACTGAGGGCCGAGGTGAATGGTGATTGGAAATTGGTGATTGGTGGATTTCCCGATTACCAATCACGAATCACCAATCACCGATTTCTGCGCCATCCATCCGCGATCACAAGAAAAATCCGGGTTAAGTTGTTGCCGTTGTGCGGGGGAAGGAGGGACGAATGCGAGTTTCCAGGATCATGGTGCTGCTGCTTGCAGCCCTGTTCATGGGTGGAGCCCATGCATGGGCGGCGGATGCGGCCGACGGCCCCGTCGTGGTGCCGTTGCGGGGGCATGCGACGAGCCCCGATGAACGGGCCGAACGCGCCGCGAGACGGAAGGCCAAAATCAAGGCTGTCGAGGAAAGGCGGCACCGGGTTGTGGAGGAAAGATCACCGACTCCGCAGGCGGCGAGAGGGGGCGATCAGATCAAGGCTAAAATGCGGGCCTCGGAGACGAGCGGCAAGAGGGCCACGGAGAAGATCAAGCACTGGTTCTCCAGCTTGCTGGGGAAGGTTCAGAAATTCTCCGAGAGCCACGGACTGGCCCATGGCGAGGAGTCGAAGGGCACCCGGAACGCCGCGCGCGAGAGGAAGATGAGCTTCAAGGAGCGCCTGAAACTGGAGCTTGAGCGCCAGCGCGCCCGGGCAAAGGCGCGGCAGGGCGCGAAATGATCCGGATCAACCGGCGCAGCAGGAGAGTTGCTTCACGTCCTTGGTGAAGGTCTGGGCGCAGAGCTTGATGCCCTCGGACATCGTGAGATAGGGGAAGAGCTGCCCGGCCAGGTCCTGGATGCGCATGCGATTGAGCAGCGCAAGTGCCGCCGTCTGGATGATCTCACCGCCTTCGGCGGCCAGCACCTGCGCGCCCAGAAGACGCCCTCTTTTCTTCTCCGCCACCAGCTTGATGAAGCCGCGGGTATCGAAATTGGCCAGCGCCCGCGGCACATTCTCCAGCCCCAGCGTGCGTGATTCCGTCTCCATTCCCCGCTTCTTCGCCCACGCTTCGGTCAGGCCCACGGTCGCGGCCTGCGGATCGGTGAATACCACGGCGGGCATGGCGGTGAGATCCAGGGTCGCATCCCCGCCGGTCATGTTGATGGCCGCGCGCGTGCCGGCGGCGGCGGCCACATAGACGTACTGCGGCTGATTGCTGCAGTCGCCGGCGGCGTAGATGTGGGAAACCGATGTGCGCATGCGATCGTCGACGAGGATGGCCCCGTTGGCATCGGTTTTAACCCCTGCCCTGTCAAGCCGCAATCGCTCCGTATTGGGCTTGCGGCCGGTGGCCACGAGAAGGCGATCGCCGCGAACTTCCCCCACCCGCGTGCGCAGGGTGAACATGCGCCCGTCGTGCGTAACCGATTCAGGAAGCGTGTGCAGCAAAACCCTTGCCCCTTCCTGCTCGAAAACCCGCACCAGGCCCTCGCCCAGAGCCGGCTCCTCCTTGGACAGGAACACGCTGCGGGCCAGGACCGTGACGTTCGATCCCAGTCGCAGAAAAGCCTGTGCCAGCTCCAGTGCAACCGAGGAGGCACCGATCACGAGCAGATGCGCGGGCAATGTTTCCGCAACCAAGGCCTCGGTCGATGTCCAGTACGGTGTGTCTTCAAGGCCGGGAATGTCGGGAACGGCCGGGCGGGCACCTGTGGCCAGCAGGATTTTGTCGGCAACGATGCGTTGTTCGATGCCATTCCGTTGTTTGATGATCAAGGTGTTCGGGTCATCGAATCTTGCCCAGCCACGGATGAGATGAATGTCCGGATGACTTTCCAGGATGGTCTCGTATTTGGCATGGCGCAGTCCTTCCACGCGCGCCTGCTGCTGACGAACGAGCGCGGCGCGGTCGATGGCCGGGCGATGGCGCTCGATGCCCTCGAAGGGATGGGAGGATTGCAGGTGCGCGATATGGGCGCCGCGGATCATGATCTTGGAGGGCACGCAGCCAACATTGACACAGGTGCCGCCGATGACCTCGCCGCCCTCGATCAGCGTGACCCCGGCCCCCACTTCGGAGGCCTTGATGGCGGCGGCGAAGGCCGCCGAGCCCGAGCCGACAATGGCCATGTGCGTTCTTCTTTCATGGCATGATTCATCCGCGCAGCACTCGCTCATCGTTTCTCATCCTGCCCGCCTGATTCACAACATCGGTTCTTTTCCTTTTTCACAAGGGCATAGATGGTAAGAGCGATGAAAACAACCAAGGCCGGCATCAGCACATAATCCAGATAGCCGGTCCACGCCGCCAACCCGACGGCGCCGAGGAGGATGACCAGTACCGGTGTGAAACAGCACAGCGCGGCCAGGATGGAACCGATGATGCTGGTTTTAAGCAGGGTGGATCTCTTCATGGTTTGTTCTCCTTCTTACGAATGGCTGCGGAGAAGCGGGGACAGTTTACTTTCTTCCGCGCTCCGCCTGGAAAAAGCGAAACTGTCCCCGCTTTTCCCGCTCCGCCTGGAAAAAGCGAAACTGTCCCCGCTTTTCCATCGTATCTCATGGGGTGAAATAGGACAGCAGCGACGGGGCCGAAAGCAGCAGGATGGACAGCGCCCCGAGTGTCCATAGCAGGATCGGCTTCTTCGGCGGGCAGCCGGGAGCGCATTGCCTCCTCCCCTGCCGATGTCGCCATCCGGCACCGACAAGAAGAAGCAGTGTGAGCCCGGCGAAGAGCGGTCGGTACGGCTCAAGGGCCACGAAGGCCGAGGCCGAACCCAGGCCGAGCAGCGCGACGAGAAGCGGACCGATGCAGCAGGCAGAGGCCAGAAATCCGGTGGTCACAGCACCGAGCAAGGGCGTGAATCCGGGGTTCCGTGGAATATTTCGGTTTGCAGGATGGGTCGCGCTCATGGCCGCAGGATAGACCGCGTACCATGGTACGGAGTCAAGATTCCGATTTCAGGGAGTCGATGATCGGGCAGGCGGGAGTGCGGGCCTCGTTGCAGCGCTGGATCATCGTTTCCAGCACGGCGGCCATGGCCGCAAGATCGTGGAGGCGACGGCGGATCTCCGCAAGCTTGTCGCCGGCGATGCGGCGTGCGTCGTCGCAGTCGCCGGCATCCAGCTGCAGCAGGGCGCGGATGTCGCGGAGGGAGAAGCCCAGTTCCTTGGCGCGGCGGATGAAGCGAAGGCGGGCGAGGTCCTCCTCATCGTAGCGGCGGATGCCACCGGCGGGCCTCACCGGCGTGCGCATCAGACCAAGGCGCTGGTAATAGCGAACCGTCTCCACATGCACATGGGCGGTGCGGGCAAGCGCCCCGATGCTCATCTCAGGCAAGCAGCGCCTCGATCTCCGCGTGTGTGTAGCGGCGTGGCAGGCGGGCGCCGAGCTGGGCCACGATCTGGGCCGCCGCATGGCTGCCCAGATGCCCGGCTTGGTGCCAGGACAGGCCGTGGGTGATGCCGTAGAGAACGCCGGCCGCGTACATGTCGCCGGCGCCGGTGGTGTCCACCGCCTCCACCTCCACGCCCTCGATCGGGATCACCTCGTTTTCGTGCATGATGAGGGAGCCGTTCCTGCCCAGCGTCAGGGCCACGTTGTCGGCGTGGCGGTGGATTTCGCGCGCGCAGGCGACGGGGTCGTCCAGGCCGGTCAGCGCCCGCGCCTCGATTTCGTTGCAGAACAGCAGGTCCACCGCCCCCTCGATGAGACGGATGAAGTCGTCGCGGCACAAATCGATGAGGAATGGATCGGAGACGGTCAGAGCCACCTTCACGCCCCGGGCCTTGGCCAGCTCGACGGCCTTCAGGGCTGCGGCGCGGGTGGAATCGCCGGCGAACAAATAGCCTTCGATGTACACGTATGCGGCCTTGGCGATCTCATCGCCGTCGATGTCATCCTCCGCCAGTGTGGAGGATACGCCCAGATGCGTCAGCATCGTGCGCTGCGCATCGGGCGTGATCAGCACCACGCAGGTACCGGTACGACCGTGATTCGCATCTACCTCGATGGCGATGCCGAGCCCGCGCATTTCTTCCAGGTAGTGACGACCGAAGGCGTCGCTGCCGGTCTTGCCAGCGTAGGCCGCCCTGCCGCCGAGATCGGCGATGCCGACCACGGTGTTGGCCGCCGATCCACCCGAGCAACGATGCACGACGTGGGCGGCCAGCAATTCCAGCACCTGCCGCTGCCGTGCTTCCTCCACCAGCGTCATGACCCCCTTCTCCACGCCGATGGTGTCGAGGAATTCGTCGTCGCAATGAACCTGCAGGTCCATGATGGCGTTGCCCACGCCGTAGACGTCGTAATCCATGCTAGGTTTGCCCCGCCACCGTCATGCAGGCGACGGCCACGGAGGGGGCGGCGCGGCTTCCGAACCACGTCAGATCGTCGCCGACGTGGGTGATGTCCGCGAACATCCGCTTGAGATTGCCGGCGATCGTGATTTCCTGCACCGGCCGCGCGATCTTACCGTCCTCGATCAGGAAGCCGGCGGCTCCGCGAGAATAGTCGCCGCTGACACCGTTGACACCGAAACCGATAAGTTCGGTGACCCACAGGCCGCGGTGAATCCCACACAGGATGTCCGCCACCGCCGTTTCACCCGGCTGCAGGATCAGATTGGAAGGGGCGATGCCGATGTCGCCGGCAAGTGCGCGGCTTGCGTGGCCGCTGGGCGCGACGCGGAGCCTGTGCGCGGCATAACGGTCGGTCATGAAGGCGGTCAACACGCCGTTCCGGATTAATTGCAGCGGGCGGCAGCGGCTACCCTCGCCGTCGAACAGGCGGTTGCCCAGACCTTCGGAATGATCGGGATCGTCGCTGATCTGGACAAAGTCGGGGAAGATGCGCTCACCGCGGCAATCGGCGAGAAACGAACGCTGCTGCAGGATGGCGCGGCCGTTAGCGGCGGCGGCGAGATGGCCGAGCAGGGATACGGCGGTTCGTGGCTCGAAGACCACGGGCATAGCACCGCCCGCAGCAACACCGGCGCCGAGCCGCCGCAGCGCCCGCTCGGCGGCCTCGGCGCCAATTTTCCGCGGGGAGCGCAGTTCGGATGCGGAGCGCTTCCTGTCCCAGGCGTAGTCGCGCTGCATGCCCTCTCCACGACCGGCGATGACGGCCACGCTCAGGCCGGCCGCCGCTTTCCCGTACTCGGCTGCGAAGCCATCGGCGGCGGCATAGGCCACACGGGTGGTGCCGAAGTCGGCCTCGGCGCCTTCGCTGTTGCCGATTTCGGGCGCGAAGGCGAGCGCCGCTTCCTCGCATTCCAGCGCCGCCCGGCGCGCCTCCTCGAGATGCCAGGGAGGGACGATCTTGTGCCGTTCGGCCCATGTCGCCAATTCCGCCGCCGTCGGATGTTCAGCGCCCGTCGGCGGCACGGCATTTGGATCCGGGGTGGCCACCCGGGCCATCCCCAGGGTCTGCTCCACAAGCTGCCTCAGTCCGGCATCGGAGACGTCGGATGTGGAAGCACTGGCGAAGGCGGGTTTACAATCCTGCATGACGAACACGCGCAGTCCGGCCCCCTGCGTCTCCTCGTGTTCGACCGCCTCGATTTCTCCCCGGCGCACGCGCACCGATTCACCGCGCTCGTGAATCGCCAGGGCATCGGCGTCGCAGGCGCCGGCGCGGACGGCCATCTCCACAAGGCGCCGGGCAACGGTGGAGATTGCGGGTTGTTGTGGGTGTTTTTCAGGCATCGTGCGTCGATCCGCTCATGCGCGTTACTCTATCAGTATAGGCCGCGAAGGAGAAACTCCCAAGCGACGGGCTGGTTGCATGGGGTCGGCGCCGGCGCTAAGGTTCGCAGCTCGATACAAAGGAA
>CAZHOU010000104.1:0-5941 GCA_964534165.1 uncultured Zetaproteobacteria bacterium | reverse complement strand
ATAGGTGTGGATGGTTTTGCTGCGCATTTCACGATAGCGCCACCAGGCGGGCCAATCCCCCTTGAGCAGTCCCTGCTCGTTGGCGGTGCGGATCACGTCGGCAAACGTCATGGCATCCACCTCGACCGGATTGGCGGCGGCCGCCGCAAGGTAACGGCGCAGCGTTTTATGGGCCATTTCATAGGTGAATTCAAAGCGCTGGATGAGGCCGTCGCGGATCTGGGTATCGGAGGTGTTCTGGCGGTAGCGCGCCAGCCCTTCCTCAAGCCGGTGGATGGCAGCTTCCAATGGCGTGAAATCGAGCTTCATCGGCTTCAATCCTCCGGGTTAAACCAGATTTTTCATGGGATCGCGGATGGATGGCGCAGACAAGCCAGGTGCTGCGAAATGCAACGTGTCAGACTGCAAAACCCCATCCATTCCGATCCAACCCCTTCAAGTTCCTCGATCTTTCCGATCCCGGCGCATGGTCATCATGAAAAATCCGGGTTAAAGCCAGGGTGGCATATTGGGATAACAAGGTGAAGGAGGATCATCACTTGCGGAGCAGCCACAGGAGAAGGGACAGGATCAGGCTGATGATGATCGAGGTCGTGATCGGGAAATAGAAGCGGAAGTTCTCCCGCTCGATGGCGATGTCGCCGGGAAGACGAAACAGCGGCAGCTTGGCAAGCCACGGCCATAAAAGGCCTGCGACGATGAGCACGACCCCCAACATAAGCAACAGCCGCTGCATTTATTCCGCCTCCCCGCTTTCCGCAGTACCCCGTTCCTCCTGCAGCAGGTGGACGGTGCGCGTCGGGAAGGCGAAATCGAGGCCGAGGGACTGAAGCAGGCGCATGATGGCCAGATTGATCTCCTGGCGCACCTTCAGATGCTCGGCCCAGGCCGTGCTACGGGTGAAATAGTAGAGCAGGATGGACAGGGAGGAATCCTCGAATTCATCGAAGGAGACGAGGAAGAAGTCCGGGTCCACGCCGGGGTGTTTCCGGAGGATGTCCTCGATGCCGGCGATCGCCTCGTTCATCTTCTCCACCGGCGTGTCGTAGGTCAGTCCAATGCGCATCTTGACGCGCCGCATGGGGCGGGCGTGGACGTTTTCGATGACCATGTTGGCGAGCACCGAGTTCGGGACGTTGACCAGCGTCTTGTCGAAGGTACGGATGCGCGTGGAACGGAATCCGACCTCCTCGACCACGCCCTCGAAATCCGCCGTCTTGATCCAATGCCCGACAGCGAATGGGCGGTCCACCAGGATCATGACGGAACCGAAGACGTTGGCGATCGTGTCGCGCGCGGCCATGGCCACGGCGATGCCGCCGATGCCGAGGGAGGCGATGAGCCCGGAGATGGAATAGCCCATGTTCTGCGCCACGACCAACACCGCCGTGATGATGATGAAGATCTTCATCGTCTTGGCCACGAACGGCACCAGTTGATCGTCCAGCGTGGATTCGGTGCGCGCCGCGCGGGCCGCAAAATAGGCGCCGAGGCCCTCGATCATTCGCCACAGGAACCAGGTTCCGATCAGAATGGAGGCGACGCGTGCGATGCGGTCCACAAGAGGTAGCAGGGGGAAGGCGGCAAGTGGAGGATTGAGAACATGCACGGCGGCCAGGATGCCGAGAATGTAGAGCAACCAACCGGCGGGTTTTTCGGCCGCCTCGAGCAACAGGTTGTCCAGCGAGGTGCGGGTGCGGTCCGCGAGCTTTTGCGCCACGGTATGGAAGATGCGCAGAAGCCAACGGCGGCCGACGACGGTCAGAAAAAGGATCAGGAGGAACAATAACCAACGGCCCAGGGAGATATCCAGCAGGGTCAGGGACGTGATCTGTATCAGCAGTGACTTCATGTGCATGCTCCCCAAGCGCTTCTTCCACCCGTGACCGGGAAGTCTTCCTCAGGCATGCAACCTTGTACAGCCGTCGAGTGTGTCCACTATCGTCCGCTGTCGTGGATGCGGCTACGGTGGCGACGCCATACGAGCCATGCGGCGGGCTTCGGGACGCGATCGATCTCCAGGCGGAAAGGCGGGTTCGGGATGGAGCCGGCGCCGAAGCGAAGATCACCGAACACCCATTTTTCCGGGCTCTGCTCAAGCAACACCGGGAAGCGCGCGAACCACAGGTAGAAGCGGCTGCCGGGCAGCGACCGCACGCCGGGAACCGCCCGCATGGCGACAAACCGCTTCCATTGCAAACTCCCGGGTGGACGCGCATCACCGGCCACACGGCGCACGAAGGATCGGGGGAAGAACAAGGCGCTGCCACGGAATCCCGGCCACAGGTCCACGAGCGCGCGCTCGTAATGATCCGGGAAGCTCGCGATCAGCTGCCAGCGACACGGGGAAAAGGGCTGCGGCAGGGCGAAGGCCTCGATGGCGGTCGGTTGCGCCTGCCATACCAGTTGCAGGGCGCGTTGATGCAGAACCGTTGCCCAGGATACGTAGGCGAACATCAGCAGCAGGCCCATCCAGGCCAGGCGGCGGGCGCGTCGCCGCCAAAGCAGAGACAGCAGTATGGGCGCGGCCAGTGCGGCGGTGAAAAGGGGATCGATGATGAAAACGAGATCCCAGGTGACGCGGGCGTTGCTCAGCGGCGCGTAGATCATCGTTCCGAATGAGGTCAGCAAATCGAGGCCGATGTGCATGGCCAGCGCCATGGCCATCAGCCAAGGCAGAATGGGCCGGCGCAATCGGAGGGTCGGCATCAGGCTGACGAGGAGCCAGACCCAGAGCGGCAGCAGCAGGATGGAATGGGTGATGCCGCGATGATATTGCAGATACACGGTGTCCGAAACGAGACGCAAGGCATAATCGATGTCCGGGGCCATGGCCACGACCATGACCAGGAGTACGTATTTTCCCTCCAGGCGGTGGCGGGGGACGGCCCGCGCCAGTGCGATTCCGGATACGGCGTGGGTCAGCGGGTCCATGCCGGAATCTCCGCGAGCAAACGCCGCCAGTTGTCTGCCGGCGTGATCGTTCCACCGCACACATCCCGACGGGCGCCGGTGACTGCATGCAGGATGTTGGTGGCACCCAGCAAGGTTTGATGCGCAAGAAGGGCAAAGCAGACCGCCTCCACAGCCTTCGCCGGTAGATCGGCGACATCCGTGGGGCTAACCGGAGCCGGCGCCAGATGCTTGCGCAGTTCCGCCAGCAGATGAAGGTTGCGCGCGCCGCCACCGCAGACGAGCCATCGCTCCGGCGGTGCCGGAAGAAAACGCACGGCCTCGACCACGCAATGGACCGTGAAGGCGGCCGCGGTGGCCAGGCGGTCGGCAGGATGGATCCCCGGCCAGTCCCGGATGCGGGCGGTGATCTTGGAGCCGAATTCCTCGCGGCCGGTGGATTTCGGGGGGCTCTTGCGCACGAAGGGGTGGCGCATCAACTCCTCCATCAAGGGCCGGCAAACCCGGCCGCTTGCGGCCATCTCGCCGTCCTTGTCGTAGTCCTGCCGAGCGTTCGAAATTTCCCGAATCAGCGCATCCATGATCATGTTTCCCGGGCCGCAATCGAAGCCGAAGGTCTCCCCGTTCTTGCCCAACCAGGTGATGTTGGCGATGCCGCCGATGTTGAGGACGGCGATGTTTTCTTTGTCCGATGCGAACATGCGGCGGTGTGCAAAGGGCGCAAGCGGTGCGCCCTGGCCGCCGGCGGCCATGTCGCGACTGCGGAAGTCGCTGACCACCGTGATGCCGGTCTTCTCGGCGATGACGGCGGCGCTGCCGATCTGCAGCGTGAACGGATGCCTGCCACAGGGGCGATGACGAACGGTCTGGCCGTGGCTGCCAATGGCGGCGATATCCCCAGGATGGAGTCCGGCTTCACCGAGTGTGGCCAGCACCGCTTCGGCGATGACCTCGCCCAGGGCACGGTCCAATCGCCCCAGGGCATCGATCTCGCTCAATCCGGGCTCGCCCAGCCGTAGGACGGGTTTGCGCACCTCCTCGGGCATGGGTTGCTCTCGGTAGTGCTGCAGTCGGGGCCTGCCCGCGGCGACGCGGACGACGGCCACATCGATGGCGTCGGCCGAGGTGCCGGACATGACGCCGATGAGAAGCGGTCCGCGGTCAGCGAAGGTACGCATGGGCATCCATGTCAGACTGGATTTTTCATGGGCTCACAAGAAGATAGGGACCACCGGGCACCTTGATACACCACGGCCCGCATCGTTGATATGTCCTCTGTCTTGAAGCATGCATGGGAGATCATCCGGATCGTTGATTCTCCAGCGCGTGATGATCTTCGGAGGCCGTCCGCCCATTTCAAGACCTTAAGCCGAAAGGGAGCCCGGCGCAAATCTTGCCGGGCCGCCACGCCCGGCGCTTTTTATTTTCCCCCCCATTCGTAGGATGTGCGGCCTTATGGGGGCGGCATGAATATCGAAGAACAATTGCGACTGTTGACGCGCGGCGCGCTGGAGATTCTCCCCGAGGGCGGCTTGAAAGAAAAACTGCGGGATGCCGAATTGGAGAACAGGCCGCTGCGCGTCAAGGCCGGCTTCGACCCCACGGCGCCCGATCTGCACCTGGGGCACACCGTGCTCTTGGAGAAATTGCGGCACTTCCAGGTCTGCGGCCATCAGGTGATCTTCCTGATCGGGGACTTCACCGGCATGATCGGCGATCCGACCGGCAAGAGCGAGACAAGGCCGCCGCTGACGCACGAAGAGGTGCTGATCAACGCCGAGACCTACAAGGAACAGGTGTTCAAAATCCTCGATCCGGCCCAGACCGAGGTGCGTTTCAACTCCGAATGGCTGAACAATCTCACGGCCGCCGATCTGATCCGTATCGCCGCCAAGGCGACGGTGGCCAGGATGCTGGAGCGCGACGATTTCGAGAAACGCTACAAGTCCGGGCGCCCGATCGCCGTGCACGAATTCCTGTATCCGCTCTTGCAAGGCTACGATTCGGTGGCGCTCGATGCCGACGTCGAAATCGGCGGCAACGACCAGAAGTTCAATCTGCTGATGGGGCGGCATCTGCAGGAGGCCTACGGCCAGTCCCCGCAGGTGGTGATGACCATGCCGCTGCTCGAAGGCCTGGACGGGGTCCAGAAGATGAGCAAGTCGCTCGGCAATTACGTGGCCATCACGGATGCGCCGCGGGAGCAGTTCGGCAAACTGATGAGCATCTCCGATGAGCTGATGCTACGTTACTACGAATTGCTGACCGACGAGGACTTGGATGCGGTGCGGGCGATGCATCCAATGGAGGCCAAAAAGCGGCTGGCGGCAAAAATCATCGGCCGTTTCCATGGCAAGGAAGCCGCGGACGCGGCGCGGCTGGAGTTCGAGCGTGTATTCTCCCGCCACCAGGTCCCCGAGCATCTTCCGGAGAAAACCCTGCCGGCCGAAGAAGGCAGGTTGTGGATCGTGCGGGCCCTGAGTGAATCCGGATTGACCACCTCGAACAGCGAGGCGGTGCGTCTGATCCGGCAGGGCGCGCTGTCGGTGGACGGAAAAAAAATTCTCGACAAGGATTTTCATCTCGAACCCGGCGGGCCTTATCTGATCAAGCTCGGCAAACGCCGTTTCCTTCGCCTCACGGTCAGCGCGTGAGGGCAATGCCGGTTGCCAAGCACGGTCGCGAGAAAGGTGTTGACGAACGCGCCATGGCTCCTATAGTTCGCCGCCCGCCGCCCAGGGGGAAGCATTCAGGCCGCGTTCGGGTATTGACCTTTTTGGCGCTGAGCCTACAATACTTTCCCCCGCGAAAAGCGGCGTTTGTTCTTTACAAATTGTGGTTTTCTGCTTGAGCTGTGAGCGTGCCGGATCCATCCTTGCATTGAGGAAGTCGGATTCGTGCACAAAAGCAGCTGCAAGCTGTACGTGAACGAGTAAAACTTCCGTCAATGATTGGATGAGTTTTTTGGAAATATAACTTTCTTCGGAGAGTTTGATCCTGGCTCAGAACGAACGCTGGCGGCGTGCCT
>CAZHOU010000103.1:0-6017 GCA_964534165.1 uncultured Zetaproteobacteria bacterium | reverse complement strand
GCGGCCCGCGCCGCCGAGGTGCTCCCACGCGAGGTGCTGTTCGAGGAGGTGAAGGAAAGCCGTGCCTACACGGTGCTCACGCCGGTGGCCGATGCCCGCAGCGCCGCCCCCCTGGTGGCCCTGGGCGCCCTCTTCGCCCGCGCCGGAAAAGGCGAGCTGGCCATCCTGAACGTCATCTGCGTGCCGAGACCCCTGGCTCTCAGCCACGGGCACGTGCTTCTGGAACGGCGTGAAGCCATGCTGGACAAGGTCGACGAAGCCGCATCCCCCTACCGGGTGCCGCGGCACAGAATCATCCGCCTGGGAAGGGACGTGGCCGAATCGGTGAGAAAGACCGCCTTGGAGCTGCACGCGGATCTGCTGCTGCTCGGCTGGCCGGGCTACACGAAAACCCGCGGTCGCATGCTGGGGACCGTCATCGACCCGCTGCTGAACTTCCCGCCCTGCGATCTCGCCATCGTGCATCCCCGCAGGCTGGGAAAGCCCGAACACGTGCTGGTGGCCGTCAACGAGACCGCCAACTGCCACCTGGCCGTGCGTCTGGCGCGCAGACTGGCCGCGGCCACCGGCGCCCGGCTGACGCTTCTGCACGTGGCCCGAAGCCGCGAGGAGTTCGAGCGGCGGCAGGAGCGCTTCTGGGTCCCCTTCCGGGAGGATGTAGGTGACGTGAGGGCCGTGATGCGCATGGAGGTGCACCGCAGCGTCGCATCCGCCCTGCTGGATGCGCAGAAGGAGGCGGACATCCTGTTCCTCGGCGCCACACGGCAACCGCTATGGAAGCGCGTCGTGCTCGGCAGCATCCCGAAGCGCGTGGCCAAGAAGGCGGGCCACACCTGCGTCATCGTGCGCCGGGGGGAACCGGGGGTCGCGCGCGTCCTCGGGCGGCTTCTGCGCCGCATCTCATGAGCCCAATCTGCGCGCCCGCCACCATGCCTGCAGCAGGCGTTCAAGCCACGCAGTGACCTCTCGGCAGTGCGGGCCCCTCGCCCGCAGCCACAGCCGGAGATCGCGAACCATCTCCTCCTCGAGATCGCCCTGAACACGTTCGCCCCGCAGGGCTTGCAGGCGGAACTCCCTGTTCCGCCGCATCAGGGATCCAACCTCGAGCACGAACCCGTGCAGCAGGTCACGGTACAGGATTTGCCGATGCAACCTCAGATATTGCTCGAACGCCGCCTGCACCTCCATCTCGAAGCGCCCGCGCTCCTCCGCCGACTCCAGCCCCCGGTACGTATCCATCGCCCGCATGAGCATTGCATGCAGGGGTTGCCAGCTCACGGGCAGCCAGAAATGAAACCGCCGGCACTCCTCCGCCACGGAACGCACCGCTCCGGCCGCCTTCAACTTCGTCCACAAGGCCGCATTCATTCGCCGGCAATCCTCTCAACCGCCCAATCCACGATCTTTTTCCGGATCCTTTCATGCCGCGCCTGCATCGCCTCGATGCGCCTGCACAAATCCCGATCCATCATGCTCCTCTCCGCCGCCGCCTCTTTCTCCAGGCGCTCGGCTGCAGCGTCCATCTCCGCCTCCAGCTCCGCGAGAGCGCGTTCCTCTTTCTTGCGCAATCGTTGCGCAAGCCGCTTGAGGCGCCTGCGTGCATCCTCCTCGGCCTTGGCGATGGCTGCGGCCGCCTTCTGTTCCTCCTGCGCCAAGCGGGCGATGAGCCGCTCAAGCTCCCGCTGTTTCACCGGCCCGCCGATTTCATACGTTTGACCTGGAACAAGGCCTCGCGCTCCTTCTCCTCCAGGGCCAATTCGATTCGGTGCTGCTGGGCTTTGAGTTCCGGAAGAAGGACGAAGTCCAAGGCATTGACCTGGTGCTGGCAACGCCGCAAAGCGGAGGCGATGCGGCGGACGTTGGTTTCCAGGGTCATCAGATGCAGAAGATCCGGCAACAGGGCCGCCAGCATCCCGCGCACCTGATCCGGCATCGGGCCGCAATCAAACACGGCTCCGAGCGGCGCCGGCACGGATCTCTCGGTGCGGATGGAAACGAGGCGGACCGACATCCACGCCCTCTCCCGCCCCTCCAGGGCGGCACGGAATCGCTGCCCCCCGCAGAGCCCGCGCAACCGTTTGCGTCCTTCGCGTGCCAGACACTCCCCCCACAACTTCTCGATCCGGGCCCAACGTGGGGTCAGTTCGCGGCGCAATCGCGCCGACTCCCGAAGCAATTCCATGCCCCTGGCGATCAACACGTCGCGCTTGTTCTCCAGTAGCTCCAGGCTCTCCTGTGCGAGGGCCAGTTCGCGGCGCAGCCGGACCAACTCCGCCTTGGTGACCGGTCGCCCGCCCCCGATGCCGTTCACGCCCCCCTCCGACGGCCAGCGGCGAGCAGCGGTTCATGGACCCGGATCATCTCTTCGGGCAGGCGCGTGAGTTCTCCCTCGGGCAGAATGCCGAGGCAGTTCCAGGCGAGATCCAGGGTCTCTTCGATGCTCCGCTCCTCATCCACGGCTTGGGCCGCAAACCGCTGTTCGAACACATCGCCGAAACGCAGATAGGTGCGCTCGATCTCGGAGATGTCTTCCTTGCCGACGATCCGGCTCATCAGCCGGGCCTGCGTGCAGCGGGCATAGGCAGCGTAGAGCTGGGTCATGAGAGGGTAATGATCCTCCCGTGTCCGACCCTCGCCCACCCCGTCCTTCATCAGGCGCGAGAGCGAAGGCAGCAGATCGACGGGCGGATACAGGCCCAGGCGATGCAGGTCCGGGGACAACACGAGTTGGCCCTCGGTGATGTAGCCGGTGAGATCGGGGATGGGGTGGGTGATGTCGTTGTTCGGCATGGTCAGAATCGGCATCTGAGTGATGGAACCGGGCCGGCCCAGGATCCGTCCCGCGCGTTCATACAGGGACGCCAGATCGCTGTAGAGATAGCCGGGGTAACCCTTGCGCGAGGGCACATCGCCCCGGGCGGTGGCGATCTCGCGGAGGGCCTCGCAGTAATTGGTGATGTCGGTCAGGATGACGAGCACATGCATGCCGAGATCGAAGGCCAGGTATTCCGCCGCCGTCAAGGCCATGCGCGGGGCGATCAGCCTCTCCATCGGCGGATCGTCGGCCAGGTTCAGGAACGAGACCGTGCGGCCACGGATCTCGCGGGCGAACTTCGCCGCCACATCGTGCTTGACGCCGATGGCCACGAAGACGACGACCAGCGGCGGCTCTTCCATGGATTCCCCGCCGTGCAGATCCGGGCGGATCTTCGCCTGGCGCGCGATCTGGATGGCCAATTGATCGTGCGGCAGGCCGGAGGCCGAAAAGATCGGCAGCTTCTGGCCGCGTACGAGGGCGTTCATACCGTCGATGGCCGAAAGACCGGTCTGGATGAAATCCACCGGATAATCGCGCGCCACGGGATTGATGGCCGCTCCCATAATGTCCCGGCGAATCCCTCCTTCCAGCGGCGGGCCGCCGTCGATGGGCTCGCCCATGCCGTTGAAGCGGCGGCCGATCATGGAGCGGTCGAGATTCAGGGACACGGGCTCGCCCATGAAGCGCACCTTGCAACCGCTCTTGGCCAGACCATGGGTGCCCTCGAACACCTCGACAATCACCCGGTCCCCGTCCAACAGGGCCACCCGGCCGCGTCTCAGGCCGCCGTGGCGATCCTCCAGTTGCACCGATTCCCCGAAACCGATCTCCCGCCGGGGGCAGGTCAGGGCCACGAGCGGTCCCTCGATGCATTCCAGCCGGGTGTAGATGATGGGGTCGCTCATCTCAACCATGCATCCAAGGCCTGCAAGCGATCGGAAGGCACCTCGTCCTTGAGGCGGATCAGTTCCGGAATTCGGTATTTCTTCGCCATTTCCGCGGCTGGAGCGATGTCGGCCTCGATGGCCCGGGCCACCTTCATGACCAGAGCCAGCATTCTGGCCTGCTTCTGCGGCGAGGCATAGCGGTCCAGCTCACTGAACGCCGATTGCTGCAGGAAAGCATCCCGGATGAGAGACGCCGCGATCAACACCTTGCGCTCCGCATCCGGCAAGCCCTCCTCGCCCATGATGCGCACCACCTGCGAAAGCTGCGCCGCGCGCAGCAGGTAGCGCATCGCCTCGTCGCGATTGCGTCTCCAGTCGGCGTCGATCTCCGACCACCAGGCCGCCAGGTCCTCGCTGTATTCGGAATGGGATTCCAGGGGGTTGATGGCCGGGAAAAAACGGGCGTTGGCCAGCTCCTTGTCGAGGGCCCAATAGCTCTTGACGAAGCGGCGGGTATGCAGGGTCACCGGTTCGGAGAAATCGCCGCCGGGCGGAGAAACGGCACCGATGGCGCTGACGGAGCCGAAGCCGCCGGCCAGCGTCTGCACCCGACCCGCGCGCTCGTAGAATTCGGCCGTGCGCGTGGGCAGATAGGCCGGAAAACCCTCCTCGGCCGGCATCTCCTCGAGCCGACCGGAGATCTCGCGCAGGGCCTCGGCCCATCTGGAGGTGGAATCCGCCATCAGGGCCACATCGAAGCCCTGATCGCGGAAATATTCGGCGATCGTGATGCCGGTGTAGATCGAGGCCTCCCGCGCCGCCACCGGCATGTTGGAGGTGTTGGCGATCATGACCGTGCGCTCGATCAGCGGCTTGCCGCTGCGCGGATCCTTGAGTTGTGGAAATTCCCGCACGACGCCGGTCATCTCGTTGCCGCGCTCGCCGCAGCCGATGTAGACGATGATGTCCGCATCACACCATTTGGCCAGATTGTGCTGAGTGACCGTCTTGCCGGTGCCGAAACCGCCGGGAATGGCGGCCGTGCCGCCGCGGGCGATCGGAAAGAAGGTGTCGATGATGCGCTGGCCGGTGATCAGAGGCCTGTCGGGCGCCAAGCGCGCGCGCACGGGACGCTTGATGCGCACCGGCCAGCGTTGCAGCATGCACACGTCCAACTCCCTTCCTTCCGCCGTGCGCAGGCGTGCAACCGGTTCATCGACGCGGTACGTCCCCTTGGGCTTGATATCGATGACGCGCCCGGTCGCCGCCGGCGGCAGAAGAATCTTGTGGGTGATGACGGAGGTTTCCCGAACGCTGCCGACGACGGCACCGCCGGCGACCTCCATGCCGGCACGCAACTGCGGCTTGAAGGGCCACTTGCGCTTCCTGTCCAAGGCCGGAACGGCCATGCCGCGACCGATGAAATCTCCGCACTTCTCGAACAATTCCGGCAACGGCCGTTGAATGCCGTCGAAGATCTCGCCGAGCAGCCCCGGTCCGAGTTCCACCGACAGGGCACCGCCGCTGCCTTGCACGGGCTCACCGAGATGCAGGCCGGTGGTGTCCTCGTACACCTGCACGGCGGCGAATTCCGGCTCGATCCGGATGACCTCGCCGATCAGACCCGCCTCACCCACCGCCACCCGCTCGGACATGGAAAACAGGTCCGGACGGTCGCATACGACCAGCGGGCCGTTAATCTTGATGATCTGCGCCGACACCCTTTCTCCATCGCAACCGCAATGCGGGCAACAGGTCCCGGAGACGCCGATCCCAGGAGGCATCGACCTGGAGGCCGCTTTTCCCGGCCGTCAGGATGGCGCCGCCCAGCATTTCCGAGGCGCGAAGTTCCACGCCTGTGATTCCACGCAAATGCGGAAGCCAGTCCTTGCGCACCTGCAGCACGAGATCTCCTTGCCCGTCCAGACGCGCCCGCGCGCCCGAAAGCCAACGGCGCAGCCGTTTTTCATCCAGCGGCCGTTTTCGCAGCCTGGCACGGATCGCCGCCAGAATGTCATCGATCTTCTCGCGCTCGAATTGCCACATTCTTGTCCGCCGCTCTTCCTCCGCCGCGGCCGACAAGCGCTCGCGCGCAAGCTCAAGCTCGCGCTCGCGCTCGCGCCTTCGTTCCGTCAGCCGGGCTTCCAGGCCGGCCGCGGCCTGCCGCTTCGCGCTCTCCGCCTCCGATTTCTCCCAGGCCTCGATCTCGCGCAGTCGCCGGTCCCGTGCCGCCGCAATCCGTGCACTCACGCGGTCTTCGCTCCCGCCACGCCCCTCCACCACACCCCCCCGAGCGACGCACCGCGCGCGAC
>CAZHOU010000102.1:0-6031 GCA_964534165.1 uncultured Zetaproteobacteria bacterium | reverse complement strand
GGCGCGGTGCGCGGGGGGGGTGGGGGTGCGGATGGGGGGTGGGGGGTGGTGAACCACGTGCGCTGGGAACATGTTCGGCGAGCTGGCCCGGCGCCGGCGGCGCTGGTGATGGCCTGTCGCCGTCCCTTGCAGGCGAATCCTGCGGGCTTCGGTGAGGTATCCGGGGCCTTCCTGCCCTGCCGCCATGCCGGGGGTCGGGACGGCGGTCGCCTGGCGCGACTGCTGGCCGAGGTGCAGATGCTGCTGTTTCAGCATCCGTCGCTGCGGCGGCGACGGCGGGGCGAGGTCGATGTCAGCGGCCTATGGTTGTGGGGTCCGTCTCCCTGGCCGCGCGAGGATGTGCCGCCGGCACGGCCCGTGCATACCCGTAACCCTTTTTTGCAGGCGCTTTCGCCGCCGGGTCCGGCGCGCCTGGCGATCTCCGAGACCGCGCGCATGAGGGAATTGCGGCCCACGGGCGCAAGGCTTCCCGGAACGGTGATCCTCGCCGGCGGCGGTTTTGCGGTGGTGCTTGAGAAGAGGCGTCTGCCCTGGCCGGGGAGATCAACATGGCGGCCGTACAAGCCCGGGCCGGAGGCCGCATTGCTGCCGCTCCTCGCGTACCCATGACGAACGTGCGATTGCCGGAGGCGGCGACGGTCCGCGGACGCAGGCTTAAATGGCGCAACGGTCCGCTCGTGGCCGCGGATCCGTTGAGCGCCTGGCAACAACTTCTGGAAGCCCGCGCCGTCGGCGAGGGCAACGGTTTCTTCTCGCCCTGCCTGGCCTCCCTGCCCGATCCAAGCGGGATCGTGGATATGGAGAAGGCGGTGACCCGGCTCGTGGCCGCCGTCGAGAGCGGCGAGAGCATCCATGTCTTCGGGGATTTTGACTGCGACGGCGTCTGCGGCACCGCGATCCTTGTCGAGGCTCTGCGCTCGCTCGGGATGCGCCTTTCGTTTTCCATCCCGCATCGGGTGGACGACGGCCACGGCATCGATGTGAAGTCCGTGCGTGCCGCCGCGAGCGAGGGCGTCCGCCTGGGGATCAGCGTCGACACCGGCACAAACTGCCATGCCGCATGCGCGGAGGCGAAGCGGTTGGGGATGGATTTGATCATCACCGATCATCATCTGCCGGATCGGGAGCCGGCCGAGGCCTTCGCCCTTCTCAATCCGGCCCGCGAGGATTGCGGTTTCGCCGGTCGCAGGTTGTGCGGCACGGGCGTGGCGTTCTTTCTCCTGATGGCCTTGTGGCGACGGCTGAAGAACGGGGGGAGGAAGCCGCACTTCGATCTGCGGCGGCTGTTGGACCGGGTGGCGGTGGCCACGGTGGCCGACGTCATGGAACTCCAGGGCGTCAACCGCATTCTGGTTTTCCACGGGCTGCGCCTGCTGAACGAGGCGCCCGCGCCGGGCATGGCGGCGCTGATCCGGGTGGCGAGACTGCGTCCGCCCGTGACGGTGGAGGGCATCGCCTTCCACCTGGCCCCGCGCCTGAACGCGGCCGGTCGCATGCGCCATGGCGTGGAGGCCATGCGTCTGCTGGCGGCGGAGGATGTGCACGAGGCCGATCGCCTGGCCGCGGTTCTCGACGACGCCAACCGCCACCGGCGGCGCATCGAGAATGATGTCTTCCGAGAGGCGCAGGAAAGACTGGCAGCGGCCCAGGTGCTGGCGGCTTTTGATCCGGGCTGGCACGCCGGTGTCGTGGGTCTGGCCGCAGGAAGGCTGGCGCGCAAATACGGCCGGCCGGCGGCCGTGGGATTCATCACGCCCGAGGGCTGCATCCGCATTTCACTGCGGGCGGTGCCGGGCTTTCACGTGGGCAGGCTGCTTGAGGCCTGTGCCGGTCATCTGCAGCGCTTCGGAGGGCATGCCGGCGCCGGCGGCGGCACGCTCACGCGCGAGCAATGGCCCGGGTTCGTTCGGACCTTCGGGCAGGCCGTCGAGGCGCAGGCCCGGAGGGGATCCGACGCCGGGAACCTGGCCGTCGACGGCATTCTCGGTCCCGGGGCTCTGCACGCGGGCCTCGCCAAACGGTTGCAGCGTTTCGAGCCCACGGGAGAGGGCAACCCTCCCTTCCGCTGGCTTCTCGAGCCGATGCGCATCCGCGATCGCCGCAACCTGAAGGGCGGGGTGCTGCGCCTGACACTCGGTGACGGCCCGGAGCGACTGCAGGCCGTGGTGTTCAAGAGCGGACCGCTTGACTCCGTGCTTGCGGCCGGCGGCATCTGCTCCCTGATCGGGCAATTGCAGATGGATGCATGGCGCGGCGGGGAGAGTGTGCAGTTCGTCGTCGAGGATGCCATCGCACCTTCCGACCGCTCCGCATCGCAGAGCGGTTGATTTGTGGCTTCGGGAAGGTAACGTGCGGCCTCCGAGCAAGCTTTTTTGGAGTGAGCCATGAGCATTGAAGATCGGATCGCCGGTTTCCGGACCCGGGCCGAGGAGCTTTCGGCCCGGCTGCGTGCGTTGCGGAGGTCTCTTTGACATCGAGGGCAAGCAGCAGCGGCTGCGGGAGCTGAATTCCCGCATCGAAGATCCGAAATTCTGGGATCGTCCCGATCAGGCCCAGGAGGTCTTGCAGGAGCGCACCCGCCTGCAACGCGATCTCGAAGCCTTCCGATCCACGGCGGAAGCGCTCGACGAGCAGATCATGCTGTTCGACATGGGTGTGGAGGAAGGCGATGTCGAGGTGCAGGGCGAGGCCGCGGCCGCCTTGGATGGCGTCCAAAAGAAGCTGGAGGCCCTGGAACTGGCCTGCATGCTCGGCGGTGAGAACGATGCCGCCGACGCCTTCCTGGAGATCCATGCCGGGGCCGGGGGGACCGAGGCCTGCGACTGGGCGGAAATGTTGCTCAGGATGTACCTGCGCTGGGCCGAGCGCAGGGGCTTCAAGACCGAATTGATGGAGTGCACGCCGGGCGAGGAGGCGGGCATCAAATCGGCGACGGTATCGGTCAAGGGCGAATACGCCTACGGTTTGCTCAAGGCCGAAGTCGGGATCCACCGCCTGGTGCGCAAATCGCCCTTCGATTCCGGCAACCGCCGCCATACGTCCTTCGCTTCGGTGTTCGTCTACCCCGACATCGACCGCGACATCGAAATCGAGATCGACGAAGCCGACGTGCGCGTGGACACCTATCGTGCTTCGGGGGCCGGCGGTCAGCACGTGAACAAGACGGATTCAGCCGTCCGCCTCACCCATCTGCCGACCGGCATCGTGGTGCAGTGCCAGAGCGACCGCTCGCAGCACAAGAACCGCGCCGCCGCCTGGAAGATGCTCAAGGCGCGCCTGTACGAGCATGAGTTGGCCAAATTGCAGCAGGAGAAACAGGCCCTGGAGGAAGGGAAATCCGACATCGGCTGGGGGCATCAGATCCGTTCCTACGTGCTGGATCAATCGCGGATCAAAGACCTTCGTACCGGGCTTGAGACCGGCAACACCCAGGCCGTTCTCGACGGCGATATCGATGACTTCATCCATGCGCAGTTGTTGGGGATACGCCGCGGCGAACAGGTTGAAGAGAGCACCGAAAAGTGGTAATTCCTTTATTTTCTTGCCGAAAACGCTAGAATGCCGCGCCCAGCCGACTGGAGGTATCCATGATCAAACTGTATTCGGACCCGGCCGGTCCCCATTCCCATCGTGCGCGCATCGTTCTGGCCGAGAAGGAACTCCCGGGCGAGATCATCGACGTCGAGGACGGTCAGATCCCGCAGGATCTTCTGGAACGCAATCCTTCCGGCAAACTGCCGACCCTTGTGGACCGTGATCTCGTTCTTTTCGAGGCCTCGGTGGTCAGTGAATACCTGGATGAACGCTATCCGCATCCGCCGCTCAAGCCCGGATCCCCGGGCGAGAGGGCGCAGATGCGCCTGGCGGTCCTGCGCATCGAACAGGAGCTCTACCCGCTCTACGAGCGGCTCGCCCGTCATCCCGAGAGCAAGGAGGAGCGGGCGCGCATGAGCGAATACCTGGAAGCGATGGATACGTATCTTGCGCGGCAGGTCTATTTCGTCGGGGACTGCTACACACTGGCGGACGTGACGATGGCACCGATCCTGTGGCGGCTTTCGCCGCTCGGGGTGGATACGGCTTCATGGCCCAATCTGGAGGCGTACATGGATCGCCTGTTCGAGCGGCCCGCCTTCGAGCGCGCCTTGTCCGAACACGAACAGATGCTGCACCAGGTGTGACCGCACGCTGGACGTAGGGTGTGAGACGTGAGGGGTGAGGGGTGAGATGGAAGGCGCCTGCTCTCTTTCCTCTTTCTGCTCTTCCCTCAGTGTTTTTTGTCCTCAGTCCTCAGTCCTCGGAAAAGCGGGGACAGTTTCACTTTTTCCGGGCGAAGCGCGGAAGAAAGTAAACTGTCCCCGCTTTTTTCTCGCTTATTTGCTTCCCGCCGCAATGCGTTCGCGGTCGCAATGACACATTCTATTGGATACTCCTTGGTACAAATTTCCAATCACCAATCACTGCATTTCGATCGGCCACGATTCCGCGTTTGAAAGAAAGAGGATGTCCGGTTCGTCCGGGCGGCGGTAGCGCGCCAGTTGCATGTCCAGCACGCGCAGGTCGGCATCCGAGACATCGCCGCCCTTGCGTATCCGGTTGCGGATATGGCTGCGCAGGCGGGCTTCATCCACGTCCAGCCACAGAATACGGTGTTCGACCCGCGCGGATTGCGCCAGGCGCCGGATGCGGTCGCGGTCCTGGCGGCGCAGGAAGGTGGCGTCGAGGATGACGGTGAAACCGGCCGCGAGCGCCTTGCGCGCGGCGCGGAAGAGGGCGGCGTAGGTCTTCCTGTTCATTTCCGTCCCGTAGAGATCGATGTGTGCGAAGCGCCGGGCCAGTCGCTTGCGGGTGGCGTCGGAGCGGATGACGATGGCGCGCTCGCGGCCGCAGCCCAGCCGCGCCAGCCGGCTCTTGCCGCTTCCGGACAGGCCGCCGACGGCGAACAGGCGCGGCGGCGGGGATTCGGCGTAAGCGGCCGCGAGCGCGAAATAATGCCGCGCTTCCGCCAGTTGCCCCTCCCTCTCCCGCGCATCCAGGGAAGGATCCTGCGACAAGAGGCAGGCCACCTTCCCGCGGACGCAGGCGCGGTAGGAGAGGTAGAGCGGCAGAAGCCGGAGGCCGTCGTAGTCGCCGCATTGTTCGAGGTAGCATGAGAGAAAGCGGAAGCCGAGGTCGGGCCGCCGGCGGGCCTCGCAATCCATGACCAGGAAAGCGATGTCGTTCATCGTGTCGATCGTGCTATACTCCTCGTTGAACTCGATGCAGTCGAAGACGCGCGGAACGCCGCGATACAGCGCGATGTTCCGCAAATGCAGGTCGCCGTGGCAGGCGCGGATGTATCCTTCCTTGCGGCGTTTCTCCAGCGCCCTGCGCAGGCGCGGCATGAGGGTGTGGATGTGCCTTTGAATCGACTGCAAATGCCGCGGCTCAATGGCGCGGCCGAGGAAGTTCGCCGCGACCTCGAGATTGGCATCCATGTGCTTGCGCAGCTGTTGCGGGGTCCCGTAGCGGCCTTCCTCTTCCCTTTCGGCGCCGGCATGGAAGGCGGCGATGTCCGCCGCCAGCCGGTCCATCCAGGCGGGATCGAAGCGATCTTCTTCGAGGCGGCGATCGAGCAGATCGTTCTGCTCGAACTGGCGCATCTTCAGGCAGTATTCCCGCACATCGCGCTCCTCCCCCAGGCGGTAGCGGCCGCGAACATGCCCGATCGGCAGCACCTGCAGATACAGTTCGGGCGCCAGTCGGCGGTTGAGCTGCAGTTCCCGGCGGCAGAAATGACGGCGTTTTTCCAGTGTGGAGAAATCCACGAAGCCGAAATCCACCGGTTTTTTCACCTTGTAGGCGAATTCTCCGGTCAGGATCACCCACGAGATATGGGTTTGCAGAAGCCGAATGTTCCTTGTGGGATGCGGGTAGAATCCCGGCTGCAACATGGCGTCGATCAGAGGGGGCCTTGCATGTTCCATGGTATCTATCTTAGCCCGTCGGCGATCATCTTGCCGTTGCCGGGGAATGCATCCATACAGACCAA
>CAZHOU010000101.1:0-6075 GCA_964534165.1 uncultured Zetaproteobacteria bacterium | reverse complement strand
GAACCCGTACTACCAGCTTGGAAGGCTGGGGTTCTACCGTTGAACTACACCCGCCTTGGCTCCAAGCCCGGCCCGAACTCCAGCGCCAATATGGTGGAGAGGGCTGGATTCGAACCAACGAAGGCGTAAGCCAGCAGATTTACAGTCTGCCCCCTTTGACCGCTCGGGAACCTCTCCATAAGGCGCGCCCCGGATTCGGAAGGCGCGCGATTGTCCTCAAATGGCCGCAACTGTCAACCTATTTTCGCCCTCGACACCGAATCCCGCCCGTATGCGGCGCACAAGGGCACGCACCGTCGATCCGATCGGATCGAACGGGCGAAATTCCGGTGAACTCAGGCATCGAAGATGGAGCCGGCGATAGGGATCGAACCTACGACCTGCTGATTACAAGTCAGCTGCTCTACCTGCTGAGCTACGCCGGCGCGGGGGCGCATCCTACGGGCCGGGCTTCAGAAGACAATCGATTCCTCATAAAGAATCCAAGTTAATCCCGGCAAAGATCTTTCATGTCGATCCGTGGATCCTCAACGGCGAATTCTGTTTCCCCGGTCTTGAACACAAGCTTGAGATAGGGCAGGCAGCCGCAACACTCCCTGCCGGCGCCAAGCGCCATCGCGGCTTTGAGGCCGCCCAATTCTTTTAATTGCGCAAACGTCTTGTTCATGCATGCGCACATGTTTACCGGCTTGTCCGAACTCATCTTCTCCCCCACTCTCCCGTCGGCAAGGATTGTAGCCTAAAAACCGATCATTGCGATCCTCCTCAATGGTAGGCGACCGACTCCTCCTTGACCGCGCGCACGAACTCCCGCGCATGTTCCACCGGCACGTCCGGGAGAATGCCGTGCCCGAGATTGAAGATATGGCCCGTGCCGCGGCCGAAGCGGGCGAGAATGTCCTTCACCTCCGCCCGAATGCGCTCCGGACGGGCGTACAGGACGGCCGGGTCCATGTTTCCCTGCAGCGCCACTTGCGCGCCAACGCGCCGCTTGGCCACATCCAGATCGACAGTCCAGTCCAAGCCCACCACATCGCACCCGCCGGCGGCGATTTTCTCCAGCCAGCCCATGCCACCCTTGGTGAACAAGATCACCGGGATTCGCCGGCCCTCGCGCTCGCGATGCAACTGCTCGATGATGCGTTGCATGTACTGCAACGAAAACTCGCAATAATCGCGTGTCGTCAGAATTCCACCCCAGGTGTCGAAGATCTGCACGGCCTGAACGCCGTTGGCGATCTGTGCGTTCAGGTACCGGGCCACGGCGTCCGCAAGCTTGGCCAGAAGCAGATGCATGCTCTCGGGTTCGTCGTAGGCCAGGGTCTTGATCCTGGCGTAGGTCTTGGAGCCGCCGCCCTCCACCATGTAGGTGGCCAGCGTCCAGGGGGAACCGGCGAATCCGATCAGCGGCACACGGCCGCACAACTCCTTTCGAATCAGTCGCACGGCGGCCATGACGTAGCCGAGGCGGTCCTCCGGATCCGGTACCGGCAAGGCCTCGATGTCGGCGCGGCTGCGCAGCGGATGCGGGAAGCGCGGCCCCTCCCCGGGACCAAAGGTCAGCTCCATGCCCATCGCTTCCGGTACGACCAGGATGTCCGAAAACAGGATGGCCGCATCCACGCCGATGATCTCCACGGGCTGGATGCTCACCTCGCAAGCCAGTTCCGGCGTCTTGCAGAGATGGAGGAAGCCCCCGGCGCGGCGCCGGGTCTTGCGATAGGCAGGCAGATAGCGTCCGGCCTGGCGCATCATCCATACCGGGGTGCGCTCCACGTCCTGTCGCAGGCAGGCGCGTAAAAACAAATCATTTTCCAGTCCGGCCATCAAAACCTCTTGTGAAGAGGTGCAACATGGAATGCGTCATGGTGGCCGCGAGCGGGCGTGGCGGGAAGCAATCTCGACACCGGTGCAGGACTGCTTCGGGCTATCGCCCTCGCAACGACGAGGGAGATCATTGCGAGGGGCCGAGGCAATTTGCCCGCAATGACTTCGGCTTGGGACGACTCATTCTGATGTACACTCCTCCGAATTTGTGGCATGGGGACTCCGCGGCGGGCGTCAATCCCAGAAATAACCCTCGGTCGGGGACGAGGCGCTGGCAAAGGCGCGCTTGGGCATGCGTCCCGCGAGATAGGCGGCGCGACCGGCACGCACGGCATCGCGCATCGCCCGCGCCATCCGGCAGGGGTCCTTCGCCTCGGCGATCGCCGTATTGACCAACACGGCATCGACACCGAGTTCCATGGCCCGGGCGGCATCCGAGGCCGTGCCGATACCGGCGTCCACGACGATCGGCACCCTGGCCCGCTCCTTGATCACGCGGATGTTGAAAGGGTTGGCCAGGCCGCGGCCGGAACCGATCGGATTGCCAAGCGGCATCACGGCCACGCAGCCGATCTCCTCCAGCCTGCGGGCAACGATGGGATCGTCGTTGGTGTATGCCATGACCTGAAAACCGTCGGCCACCAATTGTTCGGCAGCCCGGACCGTTTCCAAAACGTTCGGATACAGGGTTTCGGTATCGCCCAACACCTCCAGTTTCACCAGCTTCCAGCCCCCGGCCTCACGCGCCAGACGCAGGGTTCGCACCGCATCCTCGGCCGTGTAGCAGCCGGCCGTATTCGGCAGGATGACGTATTTCTTCGGGTCAAGATAGTCGAGAAGATTTTCCTTGCCGGGATCGGTGATGTTCACGCGCCGTACGGCCACGGTGACCATCTCCGCCCCAGCGGCCTCGGTGGCCGCCTTTGTCGTGGCAAAGTCCTTGTATTTCCCGGTGCCGGTGATGAGCCGGGAAGAGAAGGTGTAACTGCCGATGTTCAATGGATCCTGATCCGACCATGTCATCGCTAACCGCCTCCTATCATGTGCACGATCTCGATGCGATCCCTGGGGAGCAGAGGGGTTGATGCATATTCGCTTTTAGGTACGACCTCGAGATTGCGCTCGATGGCAATCGTGCGCCCCTCGATGTTCAATTCAAGGATCAATTCGGCAATGTTGCCGGCCCGCACCTTTCTCCGCTCACCGTTGAGATGGATCTCCACCATGGAAGCGTTGCCCGTTTTTCTGACTTTTGCGTTCATTTGCCTCGATTTTGATCGATTTCCATTCCAAATTGGTCGATTTCTTCGTATTTTCGATTGACCGCATTTTCCGCGCTGCGTAGCGTACGGCGCATGGTAGCAGTTTCGGTGCCCGCCCCCAAATCCCCGGCTTCCTCTCCGCCCAAACCGAAAAACTGGCAAGGGGTCATGGACGGGCTGCGCAAGGCTGAATCCCTGCTGAAGCGGCACATGAACACCGAGGCAGAGGGTATCCTGCGCCATGTGCTTGAATTCGCGCCGCTGGAAGGCCGGGCCTGGCACCTGCTAGGCAGGGCCCTGCAGCAGCACGGCCGTCATGGAGAGGCGCTGGATTGCTTTGCCGAGGCCGAGCGCTGCTACGCCCGCAGCAAGGGCAAGCCGCCACCCCCTGCTTCATTGCGCCTGGCCAAGCTGTTGTGGTCGCAAGGGGAGGGTCGGGCGGCCCTGGCCATGCTTGGAGCCCTGCGCCAGAAAAAGCCACAGGAATTGCAATTGCAGGAATTGTACGAAACCTGGCGGCAGCATCTGGAGGCGGAGCGATGACCCCCTTGCGCATTCTCGTGATCCATGGCCCCAATCTGAATCTGCTCGGCACGCGCGAACCGGAACGCTACGGCCTGCGTTCGCTTGCCGCCATCAACGAAGAACTCGTAGCCCTGGGCGACGAACTCGCCTGCGAGGTGACGACCTTTCAAAGCAACCACGAGGGCGAGCTGGTCGAGCGCATCCATCAGGCCGCCGCCGATCATGTGGATGGCATTGTCATCAACCCGGCTGCCTACACCCATACCAGCATCGCCCTGCGCGACGCCCTGCTCGGTTGCAAGATTCCCTTCGTGGAGCTTCACCTGTCGAACATCCACGGTCGTGAAGCCTTCCGCCGCCAGTCCATGCTCGCGGATATCGCCGCCGGGACGATCAGCGGTTTCGGACCCGCTTCCTATGCCCTGGCCTTGCGCGGCCTGGCCGAGATTCTGCGCAACGGTTGACGATGCCGGGCAAACCAGACAAGGAGATGCATGTGGATATCGCCCAGATTCGCAAGCTCATTCGATTGATTCAGAATTCCGATGTCACGGAGATCGAGGTCTCCGAAGGCGATCGTAGCGTACGCATCTCACGACGCGGCACCGTTCAGGAGGTGACGCCGGCCGCCCCACCGGCTGCGGCGCCACGCCATGAAGAAGAGGCACCGGTGCAGGCGGAGGAACGCCCGGTCGAGGAAAAACACGTGGTGCGATCCCCGATGGTGGGCACCTTCTATCGTGCCCCATCCCCCGAATCCGAACCGTTCATCATCGAAGGCAGCAAGGTGCGGAAAGGCGATATCCTGTGCATCATCGAGGCCATGAAATTGATGAATGAAATCGAGGCCGAATACGACGGGGTGGTCGAGAAGATCCTGGTGGAGAACGCCTCTCCGGTCGAATACGGGCAACCCCTGTTCGTCATCCGGCCCCTGGCCTAGGGCCGAAAAGTCTCGGCTGGCCGCCGTATGTTTCACAAGATCCTGATCGCCAATCGCGGGGAGATTGCCGTCCGTGTCATCCGTGCCTGCAAGGAGTTGGGCATCGCGACCGTGGCCGTGTATTCCGAGGCCGACCGCGAGGCCATGCACACGCGCCTGGCCGACGAGGCCATCTGCATCGGTCCGCCGGCAAGCAATCAATCGTATCTGAACATCGCCGCCATCATGTCGGCGGCGGAACTCACCGACGCCGAGGCCATTCATCCCGGCTACGGCTTTTTGGCGGAGAACGCCGAGTTTGCCGACATCGTCATCGAATCGGGCTACGCCTGGATCGGACCGCCTCCGGAAGCCATGCGCATCATGGGCGACAAGATCACGGCCAAGCGCAAGATGCAGGAAGCCGATGTACCCCTGGTGCCGGGATCGGAGGGGGCCGTTCGTGATGTCGAGGAGGCCAAACGCATCGCCCGCCAGGCCGGTTTCCCGGTCATCGTCAAGGCCTCGGCCGGCGGCGGCGGCCGTGGCATGCAGGTGGTGCACAGCGAGGGGGCGCTGCCCGGCGCCTTCAACAAGTGCCAGTCCGAGGCAGCGGCGGCCTTCGGCGATGACACCGTCTTCATTGAGAAATATCTGGAATCACCCCGGCATATCGAAGTGCAGGTTCTGGCCGATGCACATGGGCACGTGGTGCACCTGTTCGAGCGTGAATGTTCGATCCAGCGTAACAATCAGAAGATCCTGGAGGAGGCGCCAAGCCCCTTTGTGGACGAGCAGACGAGAAAGGACGTGTGTGCCGCCGGTGTCGCCGCTGCCAGAGCCGTGAATTACGTCGGCGCAGGTACCGTCGAATTCCTGATGAATCCGGACAAATCCTTTTATTTCATCGAGATGAACACCCGCATTCAGGTGGAGCATCCGGTGACCGAATGGATCACGGGCATCGATCTCGTGGAATGGCAGATCCGCATTGCCACCGGCGAGAAGCTGGCGTTCTTACAGAATCGCATCAAAAAATGGGGCCACGCCATCGAGTGCCGCATCAATGCCGAGCATCCTTTCACCTTCACGCCTTCCCCGGGAACCATCGAATTCTATCATCCGCCCGGCGGACGCAGCGTACGCGTGGATTCCGCCATTTACTCCGGCTACACCATTCCACCCTATTACGATTCCCTCATCTGCAAGATCATCACCCACGCCGGTACACGGGAGAAATGCATCCGTCGCATGCAGCGGGCGATCGACGAGTTGGCGATCCTCGGCGTTACCACCAACCGCGAACTGCACGCCCGCCTGCTGGCCAATCCGGCCTTCCAGAAGGGGGAGTTCAACATCCACTTTCTTGAAGACTGGCTCAAGCAGATCAACCTTTAGCAGGGATCAGGGGACTGAAGGCGGAGGAGGGCGCTATTGGAAAAGCGGGGACAGTTTCACTTTTTCCGGGCTTCACCCGGAAGAAAGTATACTGTTGTCTAATTGCGGTTGGTTTCCCTCCGCGTATATTGGTTGTCTTGA
>CAZHOU010000100.1:0-6113 GCA_964534165.1 uncultured Zetaproteobacteria bacterium | reverse complement strand
AGGTGAGGGGCAGTGTGGTCTAAGGGACAGGGCCGGGTTGACGACGCGTTGCGGGAGGGCATGAGCCGATTGCAGAAGGCCAGGGATGCGGCGGCCCGGCGGCGGGCGGTTTCCGCCTTGTTGAAGGCACCGTGGCGACCGCGCATCAGTCTTCTCGAAGGCCTGACCGATCCCACCGTCAAGCTGAACATGGGGCAGACGGCGGAGGTGTTGGCACGGGAGTTCGCCATCCCGCGCAAGGAACAGGATGAATTCGCCCTGCGCAGCCATCAGCGTGCGGAGGCGGCCTGGAGGGACGGATGGTACGACGGTGAAGTGGTTCCGATGTTTCCACCCCCTGCTTTCGAGGCCGTTCACAAGGATGAGGGCATACGCAAGGATCAGAGCATGGAGGCTCTGGCCCGACTGAAACCCGTGTTCGAAAAGCCGCTCGGAACCGTGACCGCCGGCAACAGTTCACAGATCACCGATGGCGCCGCCATGTTGATTCTTACGCATCGCCAGAAGGCCGAGGCCGAAGGCTGGCCGATTCTCGGGTATATCCATGACTGTGCCTATTCCGGCTGCGATCCGGCCCGCATGGGGCTCGGCCCCGTGTATTGTTCCGAGCGTCTGTTGCGTGCCCGCGGTCTGGAGATGCGGGACATGACACGGGTGGAAATCAACGAAGCCTTTGCGGCGCAGGTGCTGGCCTGCCTGCGTGCCATGGAATCCAAACGCTTCTTCAAGAAACACCTCGGCGGTCGGACGCCCATCGGGGCGCCGGATGCGGACCGGCTCAACGTGCACGGCGGCGCCATTGCCATCGGTCATCCGGTGGGCATGAGCGGGGCGCGACTGATTCTGACGCTCCTGCGCCAGCTCCGCCACGACACAGGCGGCGGACTGGGTCTGGCGACCTTGTGCGTGGGCGGTGGTCAGGGAGGTGCGACGCTGGTGGGGACCGAGCCATGGAAGTCGTAAGCCTGCATCGAGACAAGAAAACCGCGCGCCTGCGCCTCAAGCGCCGGGACAAATCCGTCAATGTGCTGGATGAGGCCTGCCTCACCGCCCTGGAGACGCAGTTGCAGGCGCTGGAGGAGGATCCGCCACCGTTGCTCGTGATCGAAAGCGGCATTCCCGACTGTTTCGTTGCCGGTGCCGATCTCGATGTGATCGCCGCCGTCTCCGATGCCGAGGAAGCGGAGAAATTGGCCGAGCGTGGGCAGGCACTGATGCGCAGAATCGAGGATCTTCCGAGCGTGAGCATTGCCGTGGTGGCCGGGGCCGCCATGGGTGGAGGCCTCGAGCTGGCGCTGGCCTGCGATTACATCATTGCCGTGCATGGTGAAAAAACACGGCTGGCGCTGCCGGAGATCCGTCTCGGCATCCACCCGGGTTTCGGCGGCTGCGTGCGGCTGCCGCGGCGGATCGGTTGGCCGAGGGCCGTGGACATGATCCTGAGCGGGCGGTCCCTGGATGCCCGCAAATCCAGGCGCTGGGGATTGACCGACATCGCCTGCCATGGCGAGCAGGTGGAGCAGGCCGTGGCCTATCTTGCTTCCAGGGGGAAGGCGCGGCACCAGGGTGTGCGGCCGGCGTGGTTGCGATTGTGGCCGGCGCGGCGGATCTTCTTCGATCAGGTCCGGCGCCGCGCCCTGGCTCGTTTCAAGCATCTGGATGTCGGGGAGGCCTACCCGGCGGTGCCGGCGACGATCGATCTGTTGCAGGAGATCATCGCTCTGCCCGAGGGTCTGGCCTATGCCCGTGAGGCCCAATCCTTGGGTCGGCTGATCGTAACCCCGACCTGCAAGAATCTGATCCATGTGTTCCATCTGGGGGAGAGCCTGAAGAAGCAGGAAGCGGTGAGAAAGGGACGTGCCGCAGCCGAAGGCATCGGGCGTGTCGCCGTCTTCGGCGCCGGCGTCATGGGGAGTGGTATCGCCTGGGTGGCTTCGAAGAATTGTGCCGTGGATCTGCACGAGGTCGATGCCGCCGCCATGTCGCGCGGCATGAAGGCCCTCTCTGGACTGGCCAGGCGCGATCCAAAGCGCCTGCAACGCATCCGGCCGGTGCTGGATCAAAGTGGATTGAAGGATGCACAGGCGGTTATCGAAGCGGTGCTGGAGGATCTGGAGGTCAAGAACGCCTTGTGGCGGCGGATCGAGGCGAACGTACCCAAGGATGCCCTGCTTCTGACCAACACCTCATCGCTTTCGGTTGGCGACATGCAGAAGGTCGCGGGGCGGCCGGCACGCATGGCTGGCATGCACTTCTTCAATCCGGCCCCGAAGATGCCGTTGGTCGAGGTGGTGGCCGGTCCCAAGACGGGGCAGAGAACGCTCCATGTCGTTTCCGCCTTGGCCGCTCGTTGGGGAAAGTATCCGGTGATCGTGGCCGACAGGCCGGGTTTTCTGGTCAACCGTTGCCTGATGCCCTACATGGTTTCGGCCCTGCGCCTGCTGGATCGGGGCCAGCGCCCGGAGCATGTGGACGGCGTCTTGAAGCATTTCGGCATGCCCATGGGCGCCTTTGAACTCGCCGATCGCGTCGGCCTGGACATCTGCCTGCACGTGGGCGAGCACCTGGCGGCGGCCTACGGCGCGCATCAGGCGTTGCCGCAGTGGTTTTCCGCGCTCGTGGAGGCCGGTCATCTGGGAGAGAAATCGGGTGCGGGTTTCTTCACCTACACCCGGGGCCGTCGCCAGGGACTGAATCCGGAACTGACGGAGATCGTACCCGTAACGCCGCGGCCGCGGGAGGAAGGCACCGATGCCGACGTAAGTGTCGAAGCCCGGGACATGTCCGAGGGGGAGATCGTCGATGCCTGCCTGTTGCCGATGCTGGCCGAGGCCCTCACCTGCCTTCGTGAAGGCGTGGTGTCAAGCTCCGAGCACCTGGATGCCGCCATGATTTTCGGCCTCGGCTTCCCACCCTTTCGCGGCGGGCTGCTGCGCCACTTCCGTGGCCAGGACGTCAAGGAACTCGGGGGGCGCATGAAGGCCCTCGGGCTGACGGTGGACCTGCAATTGTTGGAGACGAAGGCGGATGCATGAATGCCTCGGGGAGACCCTGAGCAGGGAGGCCGGTTGTCTTTCGGATCTGTTGCTCGGCTCCCCGTCGCAGTGGGTATCGCGGCCTCTCTTGGGATGGCGAGAGCACGGAAGCTGGCACTGGCTTTCCCGAGCCGAGGTGCAAAAGCGGGTGCGGCGAGTCGCCCGCTGGCTGTATTCGATCGGGATCCGTCGCGGCGATCGTGTCGGCCTGCTCGGGCACAACAGTCCGGAGTGGTTTGTTGCCGACTTCGCCATCCTGCGCCTGGGGGCGGTCACGGTACCCGCCTACTACACCGATCCTTCGGAGGCGGTTCGCTACGTCTTCGCGGATGCCGGCTGCAAGCTGGCCTTGAGCGAGCCCGGCGAGCAGCAGGCCAAGCTGGATGCAGCCGCTTCTCCAGTCTTCCCCTTTCGCGGCGAGGGGGTGATCAGCCTGTTGCATGTAAGCCGGGATGCGGCCTTCGACGGCGAGATCGAGGCGGAGAAGCCGCAACGGCACGAACTGGCGACCCTGATCTACACCTCGGGCACGACGGGGAAGCCGAAAGGGGTGATGCTCACGCACGACAATCTTCTTTCCGACATCGCCTCCGAATTGGCGGTCATCCCGATCTTTCAGGAGGATCTGTTTCTGTCCTTCCTTCCCCTCGCGCATGCCTATGAACGCAACACCGGTCAATTTCTTCCCACCGCCTGCGGCACCGCCATCGCCTATGCCGAATCGGTGGGTACCCTGATGCGGGATGTCACGGAGGTGCGGCCGACGGTCATGATTTCCGTCCCGCGTCTGTATGAGAAGATCTACGCCGGCGTGCAGGAGCAGTTGGCCAAGTCTTCGTCGCTTGCGCGCATGTTGTTTGCGCGCGCCCAGGCCCTGGGTCTGGAGCAGTTCGAATTGCGGCAGAAGGGCGAAACCTTGCGCGGGGGCAAGGCCCTGGCCCTGAGGATTTTGGACCGGCTCGTCCATGCCCGCTTGCGCGCCCGGCTCGGTGGCCGCCTGCGCCTGTTTGTATCCGGCGGTGCCGCCCTGCATCCGGAGATCGCCCGTTTTCTTCTATCTGCGGGTCTCACCGTTTGTCCGGGGTACGGGCTCACCGAAGCCTCTCCGGTGCTGGCCGTGAATCCCGAGCGGCGCATCAAGCCGGATACGGTGGGTCCGCCCTTACCGGGTGTGGAGGTGAGGCTTTCCGAGGACGGGGAGTTGCTGGCGCGCGGACCGATGGTCATGCGCGGCTACTGGCACAGGGAGGAGGAAACCGCGGCCGTGCTGGATGAGGACGGCTGGTTGCACACCGGTGATATCGCCGACATCGACGACGACGGCTATATCCGCATCACGGACCGCAAGAAGGAACTAATGGTGCTTTCCAACGGCGAGAATGTGCCGCCGGCCTATGTCGAAAGGTGCCTGGCCATGGATCCATGCATTGCACAGGCCATGGTGGTCGGGGAGGGACGCCCGTATGTGACGGCCCTGGTGGTGCCCGACGAGGCGCAGATGGAGTCGGTCTGGTATCGTGAGATGAAACGGCCGCTGCCTCCGACCTGGCGCACGGATCGCGAGGTGCAGCAGTGGCTGCTTGGGCGTATGCATCGCAACTGTCGGGATCTGCCCACTTTCATGCAGGTGAAGAAATTTACTTTCGTCGGTGAGGAATGGACGCAGGATCGGGGCATGCTCACCCCGACGCTCAAATTCAAACGGCGGCAGATCCTGGAGCGGCACAAGCAGGAGATCGAGGCGATGTACGAAAGGAATCCGGAAAGCCGACCCAGGGAGGGCGCCTGATTCATGCCGGTGTCGTCCTTGGAAGCCGGCCACGGTTTCCTTCATCCGCCGGGGTGCCTACGAACACTTCAAGGACCTGCTGGAATCCCATGACCTTCTGCAGCAATGGTATGAATACGAGGAGAGAGCCTGCGAGCAGGCCTTGCGTGAGTGGTGCGAGGAAAACGGGATCGAAACCGTCGACGATGAAGTCCTCTTGCGGGAGTCGGGACCGCAAGAGGGCAGCGTAAGGGAAACAGGGAGTGAAAATGAGAATCAACATTGACGGCCTGACCGAAGAAGAGCTGATCGATCTGAACCATCGCGTCGTGGAACGCCTGAAGTTTCTTGCCGCCATGCGCGCCCACGCCGCCATGCTGGAATTCAGCATCGGCGAGAAGGTTTGTTTTTCCCCGCCCGGCCGTGGCGAACGGACCGGTGTGCTGGTTCGGTACAACAAAAAGACCGTGACCGTGGTCACCGAGGATGGCCAGAGATGGAATGTCTCCCCGCATCTTCTAAGCAGACCGGATGGCCGGGCATATCCGGCCAATGTCATTGATATCAAGCGAAGGGATTGAGACGGGTTCATCGTGAAGAAAACCGCCGTGGCCGAGTGGGAGGAACTCGGGGACCGACGACCCGCCTATGCGCGGGTGGGCGATGTCGATCTGGTTGTCGTCCGCTTCGACGATCGGGTGAGCGTCTTCTACGGTCGCTGCGCCCATCGTGGGGCACTCATGTGCGACGGCTTCGTCTCCGGCCGCAACCTGATCTGCAGTCTGCACAATTGGGATTATCGTCTGGATTCCGGGATCAGCGAGTACAACAACAACGAAGCCCTGCACAAGTTCAACGCTTGGGTCGAGGACGGCCGGGTGTGGGTGGACACCGGGGAGATCGAGGCCTGGGAGGCGCGCCATCCGCAACCCTACGACCGCGAGGCCTACCAAGGGCTCTACGCCGATCTTCAAGGCACCCCGGAAGAGCCCCATGTGGGCACCATCCACGAACTGGCGGCACACGGCCTTGACCGCCTCGGTCCCCACGGCAAGGTGGCGGCGATGGGGGTGCCACGGCAGGAACTGCCGCTGTGGGAAGATATCCAGTTCGTGACGGCGCAGCTGCATCGTCTGCCACTCCTGGATGAGGAGCCGGTGGGACATGATCTGGTGATCGGACCGGGGGCGAAGAAGCCGCTCAGGCTTGAGATTCCCATCCTGATCTCGGACATGAGTTTCGGCGCCCTGTCTGCGGAGGCCAAGGTGGCGCTGGCAAAGGGTGCGGAGCTCGCCGGGACCGGCATCTGT
>CAZHOU010000099.1:0-6195 GCA_964534165.1 uncultured Zetaproteobacteria bacterium | reverse complement strand
GGCGATCGTGAAACTGGAAATCACGAGAATGCATGTCGCGATCAGAGGACTGGTCGGATCAATCTCCGGCGTGCCGGCCGGCGGCCACACCGGGGCACCGATGCGGGCCACCCAGTAACCGGCCAGAACACCACCGATGGTCATGATCTCGGTACCGATGAACATCATCATCGCCGACGGACTCCAGTTGTGATCCTTGATGACGCCGATCGTCTCACCGGCCCAGCCGAGGCCGCCGACGACGGTCAGTGCGGCGCCGATCACAAGACACACCAAAGCCGCGGTCGGTTGTGAATAGTTGAATTGCAGCATGAACGCCCAGGGCAGAAACAGCCCGGCTCCGAATCCGACCATCAACGGATACGGGCTCGTATGCCAGTGCGCGGTGTAGTGTTTGATTTCTTCGCTCATCTTACCCCCCTCGAATGCAGGTTTTTGGTTGGCCTTTTTCAGACCGGTTGCCGTTCAAAGCAAACAGGAAGAAGCATGCTTACAATAGATCCAAATCCAAGCCGACCCCCCACTGCTTGCAATGAAAGATTTAAACCGATATCACCGGATGTGTTTGCGGCGATACCGGCGTTATTTGAGGCTCTTTAAGAAAGCAATGATCTTGTCGGCCTTGGCTCCCTTGATGTGTTGGGGCGGCATCTTGGTCTTGGCCTTCTTGTTGCCGGTGAATTCCTTGATGGCCTTCTTGCTGTTTTCGATCCACTTGCGCAGATGCGCCTCATCCCAGATCCACGGCTCGCCCTTGATGTATTTCGTGAACTTGTACTTGAAGCCGGGATGGGTGCCGGCCTTGCGCCCGAAGACGCCCTTCAGACCCGGACCCACGGCATTCTTATCCGTGAAATTGTGACAAGCCTTGCACCTTGCCTCCGGCCCCGCCAATGCCTTCGATGCCGGCATAAACGAAACCGCCAGCACGGCGGCCATGGATGCAAACAACAACTTTCTCATTGGACTTCCCCCCCTTCGGTGTAGTCATAGAAGCAAAAGATGTATTCGAAACACATCTATTGGTGGTGAACCATAGGTCCGGAAAAAGCTTTTGTCAAGGCCGTGATCGGATCCCTGTGATCGGATCCCGTGATCGGATCCCTGTCCGTGATCGGATACCCCCTCCCACCGTGAATCCAAGTTAAGCACAAGGAGAAGAAAGCTGCAATCCGCGAACATCCCCGCATCAGATGACCCGGACATTGCCGCCATCGACCGGAATCTGGGCGCCGGTGGTCTTGGCCAGCGTGCGGCCGGCCAACATGCAGACGGCTTCGGCCACATCACGGGAAGTGACTTCAACCCCCAGGAGAGTGCGGGACTTGTACTCCTCGACACTCATGCCGTACTGGCGCGCCCTCTTCTCCAACACCTCGCGCGACCAGATGCCGGTATCGAAAACGGCGTTGGGATGCAGGGTGTTCACACGGATGCCCGCCGGCGCGAGTTCCAGCGCCGCCACCCTCGCCAACTGCGCAAGACCCGCCTTGGCCACCGAATAAGCACCGGCTCCAGGCCCGGGCGCCGGCACGTTCTTGGAGCCGATGAAAACAACAGCGGCATCCAGCCCATGGCGAAGAAAGGGAATGGCCGCCTGCAGAAGCAGTTGGTGCGCGCTCAGATTCACGGCCAAGCTCCGCTCCCAGGTCCGGGGTCGCATGTCGGCAAGGGTCTCGCTGGCGGGGAAGATGCCGGCGTTGCTGACGAGAATGTCCAGGCCGCCAAAAAGCCTTACGACCTCTCGCACCGCCGTGCGAATCGCACGCCGGTCCGTGACATCGCATACCCGGCCCACGATGCCCGTCCCGGAAAACGTCTCCCTGATCTTCGGATCGATGTCCAGGGCCAGTACGGTGGCACCGCGGGCATGCAAGGCCTCCGCGCAGGCGCGGCCGATACCGCTGGCGGCGCCGGTCACCAGGGCCACCCTTCCCGGAAACTCCGGTTCCTTGCCTTGCCGGCGCAACTTGGCCTGCTCAAGTTCCCAGTATTCAACGGCAAAGATCTCCTCGCGCGGCACGGGCGACCATCCACCCAGGGCCTGTGCCTGGCACATGGCCTTGATGGTGTGCGAAACGATGTCGAGGATGATCTCCGCCTCCTTCATGGATGTTCCGAAAGCAACAACACCCCGCCCCGGCCAAACGGCCCACCGCGGCGCCGGATCGAGGCATCTCTGTGAGCCGTCGGCATGGTGCTCGAAATACCGCCGGTAGGCGCTCGCGAACGATTCGACATCCGCCTCCGCATCCCCGCTGCAGATGAGGGGGACGGGCTTGATCCGAATCACATGGTCCGGAGTCAGGGGACCGCGTCCGGCAAGTTCCCGCACCTCGGGCAGGGAAGAAAAGGCGTGCGCAAGCGCATCCGTGGCCGGACGGGCAATCACCGCCTTTCCCCGCTGGCCGGCGACGGCCCGGCGCAACCGCGCCAGGCCATCAAGATCCTCCGCAAGCATGCGCCCCTTGCCACCGCCCGCAACCACGACCGCGCCACATCGCGAAAGCATCGCCTCGGCCATGCTGACAAGCCGTATCATGCGGGCATAGCTCTCGCGCGCCGTATCGGCGAACGTGAACACCCCATGATGCATCAGAACCATGCCCTCGATCCCGTCCCAGTCCAGCTCCCGGCTCATTTCATACACCTTCCTGGCCAGAGCGAAACCGGGCATGACATACGGCACGATCAGCACCCGCTCACCAAAGAGCCGGCGCAGACGATCCTCACCGTCCGGTGTGTTGCTGATCGTCACCACGGCGTCGGCGTGGGTGTGGTCGACGAAGCGAAAGGGAAGGATGGCATGAAGAATGGCCTCGACCGATGGATTCGGCGCCTCGGGATCGGTCATCGCCGCACGCTGCATGCGCACCATGTCCGTATCGTTCAATGCGGGCAGGCGCGCCATCTTCCGCAAGACATCGAGGCGCACGGGCGCGAAGCCGGCGGCCTCGATGGTCGCCAGGTCCCAGCCGCTTCCCTTCACATAGATGATCTCCTCGGTGTCGCCGAAGATGTTGGTTTCCTCCACCTTGACCGAGGTGTTGCCGCCCCCGTGCAACACGAGATCGGGCTCACGGCCCAAGAGGCGGGAAGAATACACCCTGAGTGCCAGCGGGTCGGCGCCGCAGGCAATCGCCTCCCGGTCATTCCAGCGATCTTGCATGATTTCCTCCCGGTATGTTCAGGCTCCTAGATTCCCCGCTTTGCGGTCATGAATCAAGGAGGAACAAGCCTTAACCCCCTTCCTCCCACAAGTCGGCGATTGCGGGGCTCCGACGGTCGCATCGGGCCTGAGAAACGTACCGGGATTTGCAAAAGATCCCAACGCGAGGGAACATGCGTGAATGAGGAGGCTCGTTCTGTCCACCCTGGTGATGCTCGCCGCAAGTGCGTGCCTGGCCACGACGGACCGCCAGGACGAGGCACGAAAGATGGCGGATCAACTGTACGCCTCGCTGCAGCAGCAGGACTGGCAAACCGCCCTCTCCCTGTACGGAAAGAGATTCTATGGTCACGGCATGACCAGGGAACTGTGGCGCCACAGGCTGGAGCGGCTGCAAAAACGCCTGGGGCCGATTCAGAATCGCACACTCATCTTCAGTGAGCACGACCCCCGTTTCCGTTACGATGCTTACATCTTCATCTACCGCATCCATCATGCCCGAGGTGAGAGCAGGGAAACCATCACCATCTACAAGGCGGTCGACGGCGACCGCCTGCACATCGTCGGTCACAAGATCACGATCGAGGGCGGTCCTTGAGCCGGTTTGCCTGCCACATCCACGAGGTAGGCAGGGGCGGAGGGCATCATTACGGTGATCGGCCTAAAGGCGGTGACTGGTGATTCGTGGAACCAGAGGACGGAATGCGTATTTTTCTGACCCCTGTCCTCTATACTCCGTCATCTGTCCCCTGACCCCTGATCCCTGATCCCTGATCCCTGATCCCTGACCCCTGATCCCTGATCCCTGACCCCTGACACCCTGATCCCTGACCCCTCACCGTAGAGGAAATCCAGGCCTCCTTCGGCTATAATCTTCCATGCACGACCTACCTGCTCCAACCGTCAAGAGGTGAGCTGAAATGTTCGAACGTGTTCGACCCCCCGCCGTTGCGGGCATGTTCTATCCCGCCGCTCCCGGGGTGCTGTCCTCGATGTTGGACGAAATGTTGCTCGAGGCCCGACCCGCCACGGACGTACGGCCGAAGGCTTTGATCGCCCCCCACGCCGGCTACATCTATTCCGGTCCCATCGCAGCCAGTGCCTACCAAACGGTGCAAAAAATGCGGCGAACGATCAAGCGGGTGGTTCTGCTCGGACCGGTCCACCACGTTCCCGTCCGTGGATTGGCTCTCCCGGATGCGGATGCCTTCCAGACCCCCCTCGGAATCATCCCCGTGGATCACGAAGGCATCGCATCCATCCGCAACCTGCCCCAAGTGGTGGAAAGCGGGCGCGCGCACGCGCCGGAGCATTCACTCGAGGTGCATCTTCCATTCCTGCAAAAGTGCATCGATCGCTTCCATCTCGTACCGCTGGCCGTGGGCGAGGCTGCACCCGAGGAAGTGGCGGAAGTGCTCGACCGGCTTTGGGGGAATGAAAGAACCCTGATTGTGGTCAGCTCGGATCTCTCCCATTATCTGCCCTACGAAGAAGCCAGGGCTGTGGATCGTGAAACCGCCCACGCCATCCTGAACGGGGAGGTTCCCATTCGCCATGACCAAGCCTGCGGGGCCACCCCGATCAACGGTTTGCTGGTCGCCGCCGGCCGGCGCGGGCTCAAGAGCCATCTTCTGGACCTGCGGAATTCGGGCGATACGGCTGGGGACAAACACCAGGTTGTGGGTTACGGCGCCTTCGCATTTGCCGAATCCACGGAGGCCTGATGTCCAAGGCCAAGATCCTGACGGGCATCGCCCGTGCCGCCATTGCCGAAAAACTGGGACTGGAATTCCGTTCCCCCGATGCCGGGGCCGCCCCCTGGTTGAGAAAACCGGGGGCCAGCTTCGTGACCCTGCACAAATCCGGACAATTGCGCGGCTGCATCGGCTCGATCCTGGCCCACCGCAGCCTGTACGAGGACATCCGCGCCAACGCCGTCGCCGCGGCCTTCCAGGATCCTCGTTTCCCGCCTTTGGAGGCCGGAGAATTCCCGCAGATCGATATCGAGGTTTCAGTGCTCTCCCCTCCCAAGCCCCTTGCGGTACGCGACGAGGCCGAATTGCTGCGGGTGCTGCGGCCGGGCGTGGATGGGTTGATCCTGGAATACGGTCGGCATCGGGCCACCTTCCTACCGCAGGTATGGCAACAGTTGCCGCAGCCGCAGCGGTTCCTCGCCCACCTGAAACAGAAAGCCGGCCTGGAGGCTGATTTCTGGCATCCGGATATGCTATTCTATACATATCAGGTGGAACGTTATAGCGAGATCGAGGATTCCTAGGATGTCGAACCCGCATTTCCCCGGCCGCTACTGGCACAAACTTGAAGACGGCCGGATTCAGTGTGATGTATGCCCGCGCGATTGCAAATTGCACGAAGGGCAGCGCGGTCTGTGCTTCGTGCGCAAGCGCGAGGGGGAACGTATCGTGCTTACGACCTACGGCCGCTCGTCCGGCTTCTGCGTTGATCCCATCGAAAAGAAGCCCCTGAATCACTTTCTGCCCGGCAGCCGGGTTTTTTCCTTCGGAACCGCCGGTTGCAATCTGGCATGCAAATTCTGTCAGAACTGGGACATCTCCAAATCGCGCGAATTCGATCGCTTGTGCGACGAGGCTTCACCGCAGGAAATTGCCGCAACCGCAGCCAAACTCGATTGTTCCAGTGTGGCCTTCACCTACAACGATCCCGTGATCTTCCTCGAATACGCGGTCGATACGGCCAAGGCCTGCCATGCGTGCGGCTTGAAAACCGTGGCGGTCACGGCCGGATACGTCCACCCCGAGGCGCGGCGCGAATTCTTCCAGCACATGGATGCCGCCAACGTCGACCTGAAGGGATTCACCGAAGAGTTTTACAAAAAACTGTGCGCCGGCAGCCTGGCGCCGGTCCTGGACACCCACGAATACATGGTGCATCGGACCCATGTGTGGACCGAGATCACCACCCTCCTGATTCCCGGCAAGGACGACTCCGACGAGGAGCTGCAACGCGAATGCCGCTGGATCCTGGATCACCTCGGACCTGACGTG
>CAZHOU010000098.1:0-6207 GCA_964534165.1 uncultured Zetaproteobacteria bacterium | reverse complement strand
GCATTCTCCAGTTCCACCCATTGTTTCATCATCGGATACATATCGTACCAGCGCAACACCTCATAGCGCGAGGGGTCCAGTCGGCGGCGCAAATCGGCGTTCAGACCCTCGAGTTCGTTGCGGCGGCAGCGGATCACGACCTCGGAGACCCGACCGTCCATGGAGAGCATGGACGCGAGCATGCGTCGGGGCACCAATGCTAGACCGCGATCGATGCCCATCTCCCCGCTGTCGATGATTCCCACCAGCCGGAACTTGTCGGCGGCAAGGGCCCCAAACCGGTCCACCGCCAGCATGACCACTTCGTCCCCGACATGCAGGCCGAGGCTGCGCGCCGTTCCCGCTCCGAGAACACATGCATGGCGGTCGCGCGGTTCCAGAAAACGACCTTCTCCCACCTTTTCCTGCAGGCGGATGACCCGCGCCTCGCGGCCCGGATCGATGCCAAGCAGAACAAGCCCTTCGGAGGTTTCGGCGCCCGCGGCCAGCGCGAAAGTGCGCAGGCGCAAGGCGTAGCGGGAGATTCCCCGCCGTGCAAGCAGGCGCAGGACCGCGGGCAGATCGGGCACCGTGCGCGAAAGCTGCGGATGATGGAAGTACCCGCGGGCATGCACGTGGATGCTGCCGACGATCACCTCCTGCAGATTGCGGATCATCGAGTTGTGCACACCGTCGTTGAAGCCCCATAGAAACAGCAGGGCCGCCAGCCCCAGGGCCACGGCCGCGGCGGTGATCAGGCTGCGGTGCAGGTTGCGCCAGACATTGCGCCAGGCCAGGGCCGGGATCATCTTCGGCCCCGGAACGGGCGTTTGAGATTGGCGCGCGTAAAGATCGTATCGGGGATCGGTGGATCAAATGTGATGGCTTGCAACGTAAGCACCGTCCGCCGTCCGGGACGGTCGAGGGGGGTCATCTCCCAGCGTGTCGGGATGCGGCGACCTCCCATCTGCCGAACATCCTTGAATACGAGCCGCCGTCGCAGGCGGCCGTGTTCATCGTAAAAACTCTCCGAAAGAGGGATGCCGTCGCGGCGGATCACGTGCACGAGCTTACCCCAAACCACCGCCGCATCCGGTTTCGGCATGGATACGATGGTCACGGAGCGATCACCACGGGCCGCGATCCGGTGCGTGTAGTCGTTGACGACGGAGGCGGCCTTGACCAGGTCGTCGTTGGTGAAATCCGAGCCCATCCAGGACGAAAGCATCATCGAGGGTGGAATGCGGATGTCTCGTTCCAATTTCGGCAGATACATCCAGAGATTGCCGCCCAGCTTCAGCCACGCCGTGCCGGCATCCTTGCGAGGCGCCAGGATGCGGATGAAGAAGCGCTTTCCCGGGCGGTCGTCCCAGGCCTTGAAGCGTATCGTTCGCTGCCACTGCGGCGTGATCACCTGCATCGTGTAGACGGCGATGCTGGTGCGGGAGCGCAACAGATCCTGCACCCGGACCATCCATCGGACGGCTTCCTGCTCACCCGCGGTCGTCGCCGCGGCGGTAGCGACGAAGGGCTGAAACAGGATGAGGAGAAGAAAAAGGGCGGCCCGGGACGCAGGTTCGATAGCGGAAGGCGACCGCATCAGTGACGTACGAACCAGACCACCAGCCAACCGACGGCCATGGCGGCGATGCCAATGGCCCGTAACACCGGAACCGGCACCTCCGGCAACTGCCGCATCAGGGCCCTCATGCGGCCGGGGAAAAGGGCGTAGGCCGCACCTTCCAACACCAGCACCAATCCCAGGGCCGCCCAGAGGTCCTTCATGCCGCCATCATATCAGGCGGGCATCGGCGCTTCCCTGTTCATTTTCCGGCCTGCCGAAAGAAGCGGAAGAATTCCGAATCGGGGGTGATCACCAGTTTGGTGCCTTTGGCGATGGCCTTCCGATACGCTTCGAGCGAACGCGTAAAGGCATAGAACTTCGGATCCTGGCTGTAAGCCCGGGCGTAGATCTTGGCGATCTTGGCATCGGCCTTGCCGCGGAGGATCTGACTCTGCATGTAGGCGTCGGCCAGGAGGATTTTGCGCTCCTTGTCGGCCTGGGCACGGATTTCCTTGGCCGCCTCTTCCCCCTGCGAGCGGTACTGTTTGGCGATCCGTTGCCGCTCCGCCTTCATGCGCTTGAACACGGCGTCACTGTTTTCCTGCGGCAGATCGGCACGCTTGATCCGTACGTCGGCGATGCGAATGCCCATACTCCGGACGTTATTGTCGGCCTGGCGCGTGATGTCCCGCATGAGCTGCACCCGCAGGGTCGCGTGTTCGCCGCCGGAGACGATCTCGATCAGGGTGTGGCGGCCGAGAACGTTGCGGAGCTTGCTGCGGATCACGTCCTCCATGCGTGCGGCCACACCCGTTTCTGTACGCGCCACCTGGTACACCTTCAGGGGATCCACGATACGCCAGCGCGAGTAGGCATCGACCAGAATCGTTTTCTTGTCCTTGGTGATCACCTCGTTCGGTGGCGCATCCTGCACCAGCAGGCGGCGGTCAAATCGCCGCACGCTCTCCCATGGCAGCTTGAAATGCAGTCCGGGTGCTGTGACCACCCGCTTTGGATTGCCGAACTGCAGCACCAGCGCTTGTTGTCGCTGGTCCACGGTAAATGCACACATGCCGATGGTGATCAACACCACCGCCGCAACCACAGCGAGGAGGGTTGTCTTCACATTCATGGCCGCACCTCCACCTTGCCGCGCATGCTCTCAAGCGGCAGGTAGGGCAGGATGCGTCCGGCCACGGATTTGTCGACAATCAACTTGTCCACCTTGGAGAGGATGTCCTGCATGGCCTCGAGATACAGGCGCTTGCGCGTGATATCCGGTGCCGCGCGGTAGGCTGTGAGCAGACTCAGGAAGCGTTGGGATTCACCCTCGGCGCGATCCACGGCTGCGGCGGCATAGGCCTCGGCATCGAGCACGATCTTCTTGGCCTCGCCGCGCGCCTTCGGAATGATGTCGTTGGCATAAGCCTGGGCGATGTTTTTGGCCCGTGCCCGATCCTCACGCGCGCTGGCCACATCCTTGAAGGCCTTGATCACGCGCTCCGGCGGTTGCACGTTTTGCAATTTCACGGCTGTCACCAGGATGCCGGCGTTGTAGTTGTTCAGAATGGCCTGAATCAGTTTCTCCACCTCCACTTCCACGGCCGCCTTCTTGGTGGTCAAGACGTCGTCGATCATCGTCCGTCCGATCACTTCACGCATGGCGGATTCCGCCGCGTCACGCACGGCCTTGGCGGGATGCGCGACATTGAAGAGGTATTCGGCCGCATCCTTGATCCTGTATTGCACGATGAAGGACACATCCACGATGTTCTCGTCCTTGGTCAACATCAGCGATTCCTGCTCGATCTCACGCACGCGCCCTCCCGGCAGGGTGCGGAAGCCCACCTCAAGACGCTGCACGCGGGTGACCGGCACCTTCTCCACCGTTTCGATCGGATAAGGAAGATGCCAATTGAGCCCCGGACTCGTGGTGGCCACCAGCTTGCCGAAACGCAACACCACCGCTTCCTCGTCCGCCGCCACCATGTAGATGCCCGAAGCCAGCCACAAGAGCAACACCAAAATGATGGCACCGGAGATCATGCCCTTGCCGGGGACGTGGATGCCGCCGCCCTTGCCACCGCCGAAGAGACCGGACAACCGCTGCTGCAGGCGGCGGATCAGTTCATCCAGATCGGGGGGGGGCTGATTGGGCTTGCGGCCCCACGGGTTGTTTTGTGGATTTTGATCGCTCCAGGGCATGAACACCTCCATCGTCGCTCGGCAACGGCACAGAGGCCGGAGTGTAGCATCGCTGCAACGGGATGCACGTCTTTACCCCGGTCCACTTCAAGCCGTGATGGATCGCGGGAATGCGGATGCATGACAAAGATTCCCGCATTCGTCGGCCTGCGGACGGTCCATGTGGTCATCATGGAAAATCCGGGCTAGGCTGCCGCCCCATCGAAAGCATTCGCGGAGGTTGTATGTCCATCAAGTCGGATAAATGGATCCGCCGCATGGCCACCGAACGGGGCATGATCGAACCCTTTGTGAACGGCCAAGTCAAGGAATCCGAAAGCGGCGAGGGTCTGGTTTCTTTCGGGCTTTCCTCCTACGGCTACGACGTACGCTGTGCCGATGAATTCAAGATCTTCACCAACATCAATTCGGCCATCGTCGACCCGAAAAATTTCTGCCCATCCTCCTTTGTCGATTTCAAGGGCGAGGTATGCATCATTCCGCCCAATTCGTTTGCCCTCGCCCGCACCATCGAATACATGCGCATCCCGCGCAACGTGTTGACCATCTGCCTTGGAAAATCAACCTATGCTCGCTGCGGCATCATCGTCAATGTCACACCGCTGGAACCGGAATGGGAAGGGCACGTGACGCTCGAATTCTCGAACACCACGCCGTTGCCGGCCAAGATTTATGCCGGTGAGGGGGTGGCGCAGTTCTTGTTCCTGGAATCGGACGAAGTGTGTGAAAAATCCTATGCGGACAAGAAGGGCAAATACCAGGGGCAGAGGGGCGTCACGGTGCCACGCCTGTAATGCGCCTAACCGACATCCTCGCCTGCCCGGGACCGCACATCTCCTGCGAGTTCTTCCCACCCAAAACCGACAAGGGTGAGGAAAGGCTGTGGGCATGCCTGCAGGAACTCACGGTCCTTGATCCGGCTTTCGTTTCCGTTACCTACGGCGCCGGCGGCTCGACCCGGGACCGCACCAAACGTATCGTCTGTCGCATCAAGAGGGAGACGGAGCTGACGCCGGTGGCGCATCTGACCTGCGTGGGTTCCACCCGCGAGGAGCTGGCGGCGCTTCTTTTCGAATATGCGCAGGCGGGCATCGAAAATATCCTCGCCCTGCGCGGTGATCCGCCCGAAGGCATGGATCATTTCGAAGCCGTTCGCGGCGGCTTTGCACACGCCACGGACCTGATCGCCTTCATCCGTGCCCGGGATGGATTTTCCATCGCCTGCGCCACCTACCCGGAGGGGCATCCCGAATCGCCGGGCGGCGTGGCCGATGATGTCCGCTATTTGAAGATGAAGCAGGACAACGGCGCCGAGGTCGCCATCACCCAGTATTTCTTCGAGAACGAGGTCTTCTTCCGGTTCCTGGACAAGGCCACCACCGCCGGCGTCACGATACCGATCATCCCCGGCATCATGCCGATCACGAACTTCGACCAGATCGTGCGTTTCTCGGCCATGTGCGGCGCCACCGTGCCCTCCTGGCTGCACGAAAAAATGGAGCCGGTTCGTGAAGATCTGGAGGCGGTGAAAAAGCTGGGGATCGATCTGGCCACGGAACAATGCCGGGAACTGATGCAGGCCGGCGTGCCGGGGCTGCACTTCTACACCCTGAACAAATCGGAGGCCACGATCGCCATCGGCCGCAATCTAGGGCTTTGAACGGGTGGGCTTCCGCCCGTTCAAGGTTCAGACGGGAATGCCCAGCCTTGCCGCAACTTCCCGATAGGCATCGGGAAGAGGACCGAGATCGCGCCGGAACACATCCTTGTCGAGCTTGCGGGAGGTCTTGAGATCCCACAGACGGCAGCCGTCCGGGGTGATCTCGTCGCCAATCAGGATGCGTTCGCCGGCGCGGCCGAATTCGAGCTTGAAATCAACGAGGCGGATGCCGGCTTTCTCAAGCAGGGAGGACATCAGCTCGTTCACGTGCAAGGCCGTCCTGCGCATCGTTTCGATGTCCGCGCGTCCGGCCCATCCGAACAGTTCGGCGTGCTCCGCGGTGATCATCGGATCATGCAGTGCATCGGATTTGTAGAAAAGTTCCACCAGGGGTCGGGGCAACTCCGTGCCCTCCTCGATGCCAAGCCGTTTGCTCAGGCTGCCGGCTGCGAGATTGCGCACGACCACCTCGACCGGAATCATGACCAATCGCTTCACACGCATCTCACGTTCGCCTTCGCGGCGGATGAAATGCGTCTCGATCCCGGCCCGATGCAATTGCTCGAAGAAGAAGGTGGAGATGGCACAATTGAGCACGCCCTTGCCGGCGATCACCTCGTGTTTGACGCCGTCGAAAGCGGTGGCGTCGTCCTTGAACACCTGAATCAGTTCATCCGGCTTGTCGGTGGCGTAGAGTTGTTTGCCCTTGCCTTCGTAAAGCAATTTGCCGCGCATGCCCCCTCCGAATCGTTTTGCGATACGTCCAGCCTACGCAGGCGAGCGGGCGGGAACAAGCACC
>CAZHOU010000097.1:0-6267 GCA_964534165.1 uncultured Zetaproteobacteria bacterium | reverse complement strand
CCGCTGTCGTCATCCGCATGTCAGACCGGCTCGGCCTTAGGCAGCAGCAGATGGGTGTGACAGAGTGGGTGTGGCGGTGTTCCGTCCCCCGGACCCGGGCCGACCGGCCCACCGGTGCCCGCGGGCCAAGCTGCTCTATCATCCGGCGCCGTGCAGCCCGTGTCTCGCTCGTGAATGCAGGGTGCCCGGACACCCATGCATGGCCAATATCAAACCGCTGGAAATCCTTGATGCCTGTCTCGAGCTGTTGAGGCCTTGAGAATCCTGATCGTCAAGCTCTCCGCCTTCGGGGATATCATCCATACCTTGCCGGCCGTGGATGATCTGTTGCGGCGAACGGACGTCGGACAGGTGCACTGGTTGCTCGATACGCGTTACGCCTTCGTAAGCGAGATGCTGCCGACGGCGGTGCATGTGCACAGGCTGCCCCTGAAAGAGCTGCGGCGCTGGCGGCGGACATGGAGAGGCCTGCGTCTGTTGCGTGGGCTGGATTTTGATGCCGTTCTGGACATGCAGGGTTTGATCAAATCGGGGCTGCTGGCGCGGGCGATCGGCGGTCGCACCTTTGGTGTGGACAGCCGTCATGTACGCGAAAAGCCCAATGGTCTCCTTGTCCATCCCGTTCGCTTCCATCCCGGAGAAAGGCATGTGGTGCAGCAATACCGTCGTATCGCCGCTGCTCCGTTTTCCACGCAGCCGCACGAGGTGCCGGCGCAGCCTCTCCCCTACAAACCTCCGCATGTCGCTTGCACCCCCATGATGCGAAAAGCCGGGGCACAGGTATTGGCGCACTGGCGCCTGGAATCAAGGCCCTTTGTGTGGCTGCACATGGGTGGTGGTTGGGCCACCAAGCAACTTCCACTCAAGACCTGGATCGAAGTGGCCGAAGGGCTTGCGGCGGCGGAAATCACGCCCGTGGCCGGGTGGGGGAATGCTCGGGAACAGATCGAAGCCAGGCGGCTTAAGCAATCCGTGCCCGGGGCTCTCGTGCCCGCAAGAAGACTCGGCGCTCCGGCTTTGTGCGGGGTTCTGGCGCGGGCACGCACCGTGGTTGCCCCGGACACCGGTGTCCTGCACCTCGGGGCGGCTTTAGGCACCCCGACCGTGAGCTTCTGGGGTCCGTCCGCTTCATGGCGTTCGGCGCCATGGGGAAAGAAGCACCGGCATGTGGAGTCCAACCCGGACTGCGGCCCCTGTTTCCAGCGCAACTGCGACCATTTCATATGCATGGATCGGATCCGCGCCGATGCTATACTTGCCGCCATTCATGCAGCTCCCTCCACGTGAAATGCGCATCCGGATCGCCTTGTTCCTTTTCCTCTTTCTTGCCGTCGCCGTCCCGGCCCGGGGGGACGAATCGGGTGGCCATCCCTGCATGCCGTTCGGCGGTGAATCCATGCTGTTCGCCGCCGGTTGGGAATTCATCCTGGCCGGCACCGCGGACATGCGAGTGGAGGTTCACGGGAACGGTTACCGCATCATCTCCCACGGTCGCAGCAACCGCTTTCTCGACCTCTTTCACAAGGTGCGCGACCGCACCATCTCCGAAGGAGTTTGCCGCGGCGACCGGTTGCAAAGCACGCTGTTCGATGTGGTGCAGAACGAGGGGCATTACCATTCCAGGAAAAAGGTCCGTTTTTTCTGGCGTCGGGGCATTTCCACCTTCAGTCAAAACGGCAAGACCGACACCTACGAGGTGCCGGCGGGGTATCTGAACGCCATCGACGCCTTCTTTGCCGTCCGCAAGATGCATCTGGCACCGGGCACCACGGTCCACGTGCCGCTTTTCGATTCCCGCAAACGCTACTTGCTGGAAGTGGCGGTATTAAAAAGGGTACGCATGATGGCACCGTGGGGGCGATCCGTGGTCTGTCTGCTCGTGGAACCGCGGCTGAAGACCAAGGGGATCTTTTCGAGCAAGGGCAAGGTGCGGTTGTGGCTTACCGACGATGACCGCCATATCCCCCTGAAAATGGTGGCCAAGGTGAAGATCGGTCATGTCGTGGCCATTCTTCGCCATTACACGCCGGGAAAATCCTCTTGAGTCCGCGTCTGATTCCAGTCTGTCCTCTTGGATGCCCTCCACCTCTGTCGGCAACTGTGCTCATGCGGCCGGAAGGTCCGTTGCACCGATGTCCTCACTGCGGGCAGCTTGTCAGCGCTTGCAACCGCGAACGTTATCTACAGAGCTTGCGGGAATTCGACACCAGGGAGGGCACGCGACTCACTGGCAAGGATAGAGAACGGCAGAAGAAACGCATCAGCCGCCTTCTCACCCGGGCATCTCGCATCCTCGGCCGCCAGGAAATCCGGCTCCTTGATGTCGGATGCTCCAGCGGCTCGCTGCTGGAGATTGCCGCAGATTTGGGATTTTCGGTATGCGGCGTGGAACCGGCACCCAAGGCGGCGATGAGTGCGCGCTCACTCGGCTTCGATGTGCGCTGCGGTTTCCTCGATCAAGCCCGATTTCCAGATTCATCGTTTGATCTCGTCACATTGTTCGAGGTGATCGAACACGTGCCGGAACCGTTGCCGCTGATGCGGGAGATCCAACGTATCCTCAGGCCCCATGGGCTGTGTCTCTTGGGAACGGGCAACGCCCGATCCTGGACATCACGATTCCTTGGCGCCGAATGGGAATACTTTGACATGAACAGACACGGCGGTCACGTCAGTTTTTACAATCCCGCCAGCCTGCGTCTTTTGGCTCAAGGCAGCGGTTTCGAAGTCATCGATCTGCAGACCAAACGTGTGACATTGGCCGATAAAGAAAAGACGCCGCGTCTCTATTTCTTGGCCAAGGTGTTTCAGGAGATACTCGCAGGACCGGTGCGGTGGCTTGGATGGGGTCACGACATGCTGGCGGTGTTGAGGAAGCGGTCCGATGCCTGAGCGCTTGGCGGTCATTGTTTCCACCTACAACGCTCCCGATTTCCTGCGCCTCGCGCTGGCGGCCTACGGACGTCAAAGCGATCGCAGTTTCTGCATCTACATCGCCGACGACGGCTCGGACGAGGAAACCCGGCGGGTGATCGATACTTTTCGCCGAAGCTCGCCCATCCCCGTGCATCACATCCGGCATGAGGATGAGGGTTTTCGCAAGGCCCGGATCCATAATTTGGTTCTCAAACAAGTCCAGGAGCCCTATATCCTGCTCACCGATGGGGACTGCATTCCTCTTCCCGATCTGGTTGCGGCCCATCGCTCACTGGCAAGGCGGGGCACGTTCATCAGCGGCAGCAGGGTTCTGTTGGCGCCCGGGATTTCGCAGGCACTTTGCCGGGACGGCGTATCCCTGCCCACTAGTGCGGCCGCATGGCTCGGATGGCGGCTCGTAGGGCGGATCAACCGCATCCTTCCCTTGCTCGGGCCGCAACGCTTGTCCAGCCCGGTTTCAAGTCTGCGTGGTATCCGTGGCTGCCATCTCTCCTGTTGGCATGCCGATCTCGTGACCGTCAACGGTTTTGATGAGACCTACCGTGGCTGGGGGCGGGAGGACTCCGACCTTGCAGCCCGCCTGATGCACGCAGGCTGCAGGCGGCGGAACCTTCGGGGCTTGCCGGTGCTGCATCTGTGGCACCCCGAATCTCCGCGCCATCACTTGACCGCAAACGATGAACTCCTCCGCGAATGCATGGACCAGCGCCGCATCCGTGCCCGGATCGGCCTCGCGGAATTGCGCGAACCATGAAGCGCCTGTCTGTTTATATTCCCGTGCTCAACGAGGAGGGGAGAATCCGGGCGGCGCTGGAGAGCGTGCGCTGGGCGGACGAGATCCTGCTCGTGGATACCGGTTGCAGCGATCGTACCCTGGAAATTGCCCGTGAATACACCGATCGTGTCATCGAACTCCCCTTCGAAGGGTTCGGAACGCTGCGCAACAAGGCCGTGGCTCATTGCCGCCACGATTGGATCCTGAGCCTCGATGCGGATGAACGTTGTACACCCGAACTCAAGCAAGAGATCCAAGCCGTTCTCGCCTCCGATGCTGCCGATGATGCCTATTTCATTCCCCGCCGCAATTTTTTCATGGGCCGGCCGATCCGGCATTGCGGATGGTATCCGGATTACTGCCAGCCGAAACTGTTTCGTAAGGGGGCGATGACCTACCGCAACGACGAGGTGCATGAAGGGTTCGAGGTCCGGGGACGCGTGGGGTATCTCAAGCACGACATCCTGCATGATTCGTTTCACTCTCTGTCCCAGTTGATCGACAAGATGAACCGCTATTCGACCTTGGGAATGCAAAAAATGGCACGCCAAGGGCGGCGGGTCACCATGCTGCAGGCATTGTTGCACGGGCTCGGAGCGTTTCTGCGCATCTATATCCTGAAGCTTGGCTGCCTCGACGGTTGGGCGGGTTTTCTCATCGCACTCGGCAACTTCGAGGGTACGTTCTATCGTTACGCCAAATTGGCCATGCATCCGCATGCGAGAGATTCATGATTCCGGGTTGGTACGGCAGGCTCGAGGCCTGGTTCGCCAGCCATCGTATCCTGGCGACCGTGCCCATCGGCGTGTTGCTTGTGGCGGCGGCTGAGCCGAAACCCGCCTTGCTGGTGCTGGGGGGCTGCCTGGTGGTGACAGGGGAGGCGATGCGCTTGTGGGCCAGCGGTTACATCGATAAGAATCGTTCGTTGGCTACGGCCGGACCCTATGCCCATACCCGCAATCCCTTGTATGTAGCCAATCTGGTGCTGCTTGTCGGATTTTGTGCCATGGCCGGGAACCCCTGGGTCATGCTCCTGGCCCTGATGGCCTTCATCATGATTTATCGGCCGGTGATCCGGGAAGAGGCGGAGACCATGCGCGAATTGTTTGGTGACTCCTATCGCCGCTGGGCCGATGCGGTGCCCCTGTTCTTCCCCCGCCTGCGACCGTATGCCGATGCCCGCGGCAGCTTTTCCTGGCGGCTGGTGCGCAAACACAGGGAACTGAAGAATGCCGCGGCCTTCCTGCTCGCCATCGCCGTCTTCTGCGGCCTCTACTGGTGGAGGGGCTAGAAATCCGCGCCCTGGTCGTCGTCTGCCGCTATTTGGGGGACGTGTTGCTGGCGACACCGCTGGCCCGGGCACTCAAGGATCGCGGTTATGCGGTCGACTGGCTGGTGGCGCCCCAGACCGAGAAACTGTTGCACGGACAGAGCTTCTGCGACACCGCGTATGCGGTCGATGCCGCGACCTCCTGGCGCGGTCAGATTGCGCTCGCCAGGCGGCTGTGGCATCGCTACGACAAGGCCTTTGTGCTCACCGCATCCGATCGCCCCATGCTTCTGGCTGCGGCTGCAACGTCCCGGATCTATGCTCTGATTCCGCGCCGGCGATGGCAGGATGCCTGGAAGCGCCGTCTTGCATACCGCTGGCTTGCCTACGAGGGTGGCCGTCACATGGCGCGTTGCGCCATCGATCTGGGGCTGCTCGACAATCTCAAGCCTTATCCGTATGCGGGTCTCGACTGGGATGCGGCCGACCAGGAAACGGTCCGCGGCCTGCTGCCCTGGCATGACATCCCCTTTGTGCTTCTGCATCCGTTCGCCCGCTGGACCTACAAGTTGTGGCACCCGCAGGGATGGCGCGAGTTAATGGCCCGACTGTTGGATCAAGGGTTCAATGTGGTTTTGACCGCGTCGCCGGCCGAAGCGGCAGCAGCACGGGCCCTGGTCCGCGGGCAGCCTGGGGGCAGGGTTTGCGTGTTGGCCGGAAGGCTCAATTGGCGGCAGTTGGCCGCTCTGTCTGCGTTGGCCCGCGTCTACGTGGGTTTGGATACGGCCAATACGCATCTTGCCGCCGGTACCGGCACCCCTGTCATCGCGCTGTTTGGACCCACCGATCCACGCCTGTGGGGGCCTTGGCCCCATGGCTACAAGGGTCGGACACCGTGGCGTGCCGCCGTCCCAAACGGTGTGCAGCGGCAAGGGAACGTGTCGTTGTTGCAGGGAGGCGGGGACTGTGTCCCCTGCCAGTTGGAGGGATGCGAGCGCCACCCCGATAGCAGCAGCCTCTGCTTGCAGCAGCTCGGCAGTGATCGGGTTTGGCAGGAAATTCTGTTCCGATTGGGGGGCTAGCCCGGATTTTTCATGCGATCGCGGCTGGGCAAGCCAGGCGCCGCGAAATACAAAACGTTCCACTTCATACGAGCGTTCATCTGCCGCCAACCCCTTGACTCAACCCGATATCTTGTTCGCCAGCCTATGGTCTCATGAAAAATCCAGGCTAAAGAAGGGTCGGTGGAGACCGAACCGCCGTACAATTAGGTGCGTCCGAGCCG
>CAZHOU010000096.1:0-6313 GCA_964534165.1 uncultured Zetaproteobacteria bacterium | reverse complement strand
GGAAAAGGCTCCTTGTGGCTTTCGCGAACATTCCCGGTTACACTGCCTGCGCAGGCCTGTTTGCGCCTCGATGCTTCCGAGGATACGAGCACGCCAAAGGGGAAGGGGGAAACTTGAAAGGAGCCATGATCAGCGCCGCGGCCGTCGGCTCCGGTGGTTTTCTCGGCGCCCTGGCACGTTACGGTCTCAGCGGTCTGGTGCAGAAGCAATTCCCTCTTGCCACCTTCCCGGTCGGAACGCTCGCCGTCAATCTCCTCGGCTGCCTCCTGATCGGCATCCTGGCCGGCATGGCCGATTCCCGGCAGTTGTTCGGTCCGGAATTCCGGACATTCGCGCTCATCGGTCTTCTCGGCGGATTCACGACCTTCTCCACCTTCGGCTACGAGACCCTGGCCATGCTTCGGGATGCCGAATATCTCCGTGCCGGCGTCAATGTCGCGATGCATGTCGTGATCGGCCTGACCCTGGTTTGGCTCGGGTACGCTCTCGCCGCCGTCCGGGGGGCTTGATCATGATGCGACCGAAGCACGGCAAACTCCTGCGCATCTTCATTGGAGAGAATGATAAATTCGAGGGCCGCCCGCTGTACGAATGGATCGTCCACAAGGCGCGCGAGCGGGGACTCGCCGGGGCCACGGTGCTGCGCGGGCTCGAGGGCTTCGGCGCTCACAGTCGTCTGCACACGGCGAAAATCCTTCGCGTTTCGAGCGATCTGCCGATCATCGTTGAGATCGTCGACAGCGAAGAGAAGATCGAGGACTTTCTTCCGATCCTCGACGACTGCCTGGGGGAAGGGCTTGTGACACTGGAGAAAGTCGATGTGCGCATGTACAGAACGAGCGGCGGGAACGCTCCATAGATCCCGTCCGTCGAGATCGGTGACCGCTCATCGAAATTGGAGGATCGCCGCCCTTCTCACTCCTTCAGCCGCCAGCCGCGCCGCCACAGGTACCAGCAGGCGACGGCGCAGATGGCCGAGGCCGCCAGCACCACCCAGGCGGCCATCGTGGGGTCGGTGTCGCCGACATCGATGAAGCCGTAACGAAAACCGTCGATCAGGTAGAAGAAGGGATTGAAGCGATTGACATGCTGCCAGAAAAGCGGCAACTGCTTGACCGAATAGAATACCCCGGAGAGAAAGGTCAGCGGCATGATGACGAAGTTGTTGATCAAGGCCATGTCGTCGAATTTCTTCGACCACATGCCGGCGATCAACCCCAAGCCCCCCATCAGGATGCTGCCGCAGACGCCGTAGAGCAGAATCAGGCCGATGTGCGGGAAGCCCAGGGATACGAACGGCGCCAGCACCGCCAGCAGAACCGATGCCACCACCAAGGCCCGGACCACCGCCGCGGCCAGAAAGGCCGCCACCACCTCCACGGCCGAAAGCGGCGCCATCAGAAGAAAGATGTGGACGTTCATGACCTTGCTCATGATCAGTGAACTGGAGGTGTTGGCAAAAGCATTCTGCAGCATGGACATCATGACCAGCCCGGGAATCAGAAAGGTGAAATAGTCCACCCCCATTCCCGGAACGGAGCGGGCGCCCATGGCGTATCGGAACACCAGAAGATACAGAATGGCGGTGAGCGCCGGAGCGACGATGGTTTGCATCTTCACCTTCATGAAGCGTCGGGTTTCGCGCAGAAACAGCGTCCAGGCGCCGAAGGGATTGACCGGCTTCATGGATTTTCCTTGCGGGTCAGGCGGATGAACACATCCTCCAAATGCTCCTGGCGCACCCCCGCATCCAGCGGGGGTCCGAAGCGGGCGATGGCGGCCTGATAGGCGCGATGGAAGTTCGAGCCTTGCGGCGGCTTGGGATGCAGGGTCAGACAGATGCCCTCGGAGGTGACATGCGGATGAAACTCGGCCAAAGCTTCCCTGTCCGCGTCCCCAAGCTTCATCTCCCGCCCGTAATCGAGCCACAGATAGCGGCCCGCCACCTCCCGCATCAACTCAGCCATGCCGCGATCGGCGATCACATGTCCGTGATCGATGATTGTGACATGGTCGCACAATTGCTCGGCCTCCTCGAGGTAATGCGTGGTCAGAAGAATGGTTGTGCCGGAGCTGTTCAAGCCGCGCATGAACGCCCACAGCCGGCGGCGCAATTCCACGTCCACCCCCGCCGTGGGTTCATCGAGAACGACCAGCGGCGGTCGATGAACGAGAGCCTGGGCCACCAAAAGCCGCCGACGCATGCCGCCGGAAAGTTGGCGCGTGGTCTTGTCGGCATGGCTGGTGAGTTCCAGGCATTCCAGCAATTCCTCAATCCAGCGCTGCTCCGGTCGCCGTCCGAACAGACCGCTGGTGATCTCGAGCACCTCGCGAGCGGTGAAAAAGGGATCGAAGGCCACCTCCTGAGGGACCACTCCCATGCGCCTCTTGCACCAGGCCTTGTCGCGGAAAACATCGCGCCCGAACAGATGCGCCTCTCCGGCCGTGGGCTCGACGATGTCGGCCAGGATATTGATCAGGGTGCTCTTGCCGGCCCCGTTCGGTCCCAGCAAGGCATGAAAGGCCCCGGCCTTGACCGTCAGGCTCACGCCGTTCAGGGCCGTTTTGCGACCGCCGTAGATCTTCCGCAGATTCGCCACCTTCAGTGCCGGCGCATTCATGCTGCAATGCTACACGCCGGCCGGGATTTTTCATGGCCAACCTGCAATCGGGCACCGCTTACCCGGATGCGGGGATCACGCTGGTGATTGGAATCGTCAACCACGCATCCGATCCGCTCGCCGATTCAAATCACAAATCACGAATCACCCATCACCGCCCTTCCCGGTCCCCGGCCCCAAGCGGTGTTCCGAGACGGCGCAGGAATGCAAGCGGGGGTGAGTTGGGCGCGGCTTCGAGTGCACGCAGCATCCTTTCGAGATCGGCGGCGGTGTCGACATCAAAGCCGATGCTCAGACAGCGCCGCCTCAGGCCTAAAGCGGCCAGGCGGCGCAGGGTGTCGGTGAGAACGCTGCCCGTCCCCCAGCGTACCTGCGCGAAGACACCGGTCGGGGCGCCGCGCAAGGCCAGCAGATCGTAACCCCCGTCCTCGACGGGACCCAGGACGGCATCGTAGCGGGCCAGAAGGCGCACGGCGCATTCAAGCCGGTACGGATGCATGTGCGGGCTGTCCGTCCCCAAAAGCAACACGCCGCGGGCGCCGCTATCCACCGCCCGCAGCGCCACCCTCTGCATGCGTTCGCCGAGATCGCCCGGCCCCTGCGGCAGGATCGGAAGCCCAAAGCGACGGAAAAATGGATGCTCCGGATCGTCGGTCGCAAGCCAGGCCTGTGGAAACAAGCTCTGCACGCGCTCGACGGTGAGTTCGGCCATGGCGGCGTGGATACGCGCCGCCTGTCGCGGGGTGAAATCGGGTCGCAACCGCGTTTTCACCCGGCCGGGTACCGGCGCCTTGCAGAAAACGATGGGACGGATCACGACCGGCCCGAATACCATCTCTCCAGCGCCGCAGGGTCGGCGCCGAGCCAGTATCGAAGGCGCAACCACCACATGAGCAACACCGTGCGCGCAATGCCCCGGCATTCCCAGCGACGGCTCGAGGTCGTCACCCGCCGCCGCAGGCAGGCGATGCGGCCCAAGCGCTTCAGGCGCTTTGAGAATTCAACATCCTCCATCAGCGGCTGCTCCGGAAATCCACCCAGGCTTTCGAACACGTCCCGGCGCACGAAGATCGCCTGATCGCCGGTGCTGATGCGGGTCAGCCGGGAACGCAGATTGATGAAAAACTCGATGACGCGGAAAGCCGGATGCCGTCCCGACAGACGCACATCGAAACGCCCTCCCACCACATCGCTGTCGCGCATGGCCTGCAACACATCCTCGATATGACTCGAATCAAGCCGTGTATCTACATGAAGGAAAAGGAGGATCTCTGCATTTGATGCAGCCGCGCCGGCATTCATCTGCCGCGCCCTGCCGGGATCGGAGGCAAGCCATCTCACACCGGCACGGCGCAGGAGCGTCACGGTGCCGTCACAGGAGCCACCGTCGACGAAGATGAAACCGGCCTTTCTGCGCAATCGGCGGCGATCCGCGAGCAGCGCGGGCAGGGCACCGGCCTCGTTCAGCACCGGCACCACGATATCGATCCCGCTCACGCCCTTGGGACGGCGATCGGTGTCCAGCCGCTGCCGGGACTACGGAAATTGGTCACCTGCCCTTTCCATACCCGGCCTGCAAGGGCCACGAGGCGGTCGGCGCAGGTGTACAGGCGGACATCGAATTTGAATTCCTGCCCATTCAACACCAATCTCTGCGGCGGCACATAACGCTGCACGATGGTCTGCTTTGGATCGAGCATCTCGAAGCGCCTGCGCGTGATGCTACGCCCGAGCAGCACGCCCTTGCCGCCGTGACGGGCTGCGGGCTTGAAAACCCATTGCTTTCGCTGCCGCCACAAATCGGCAACGTCCACCTCGGACATCAGACGGGATTCCGGCACGATGCCGCGGATGAACGTCACCTGGGAGTCGGACAGAAGAGCATCGAGAAACCCCGGCCGCCACCAACTCACCAACCTCCTCTTGTCCCCAAGCAACGCGTAGCTGCGCGGGTGGGGGTTGAGTTGCACCCATCCCGCCTCGTAGGCGCGGCGGATATGGGCAAGCTCCGGGCCTTCGAGATAGAAATCCGTATGCCGGTTGTAGATGGCATCCAGCCGCGTTTCGCCCACGTACAAGCCATCGGAACGCAACACGATTTCCTCCGGACAAACGACCCACACCTGCCTCCCTTCGGCACGCAGCAATTCCGCGTAGGCGAGCATCTCCGGGTACATGAACTGCTGCGTGACATTTTCGTCCATGATGGCGATACGGCGCCAGGCGGCCGGAAACATTCGGCGCAAGCGAATCTCCAGCGGCTGCCTCCACTGGGGCAGTTCGGGTTGCGGCAACCAGCGACCGTCACCGACATACAGGCCGCCGGCATTGTTGTTGATCTCGATCAATTTGGGGCCGTCCGGCGTCAGGTGGAAATCGAAGCCCATCAGCACACTGGGTGTCTCCGGTGTGATCTCGGCCGCCGGCGGAAGTTCATCCCGAAGCGCCTCCTGATAGGCCGGATTCTGCTTCAAGCGCCACATCAGGCGGGCGAATCTGTACATCAGGGAAAAGGCATCGTAGGCGACAGGCACCGGTGTTTCAGAGGCCAGGATCATGGAAAGCAAAGACTATCCGAAAACGACGGCTGCTGTACAATACCCGCATGACGCACGCACAACCGCAACTGCCGGCATTGCCGCTTTCGGAGCTGGAGGCACGCATGCAGGCCATGGGCGAGCCGCGATTTCGGGCCCGGCAGCTCTGGCATTGGCTGCGCAAAGGGGTGACGGATCCGCAACAGATGCGCAACCTGCCGCAGGATCTGCGGCAGCGTGTCGGCAGGCAACTGCTGGTCCATCCCCTGACGCTGTCGCAGCGGTGGGTTGCTGAAGACGGCACGCGCAAGTATTTGTTTTCCCTCGCCGCGGCCCGAGAGCACAAGGCCGCCGTGGAGGCGGTGTTCATCCCCGAGGAGAAGCGGGGAACGGTTTGTGTCTCGACCCAGGCCGGATGCGTTTTCTCTTGCCCTTTCTGCCATACGGGCACACAGCCGTTCACCGGCAATCTGAGTGCGGGCGAGATCGTGGCGCAGATCCTGGCCATCAAGCACGACCTTGGAAACACGGAATCCGATTCATTGCGGCCACGAGCGGTCACGCACATCGTCTACATGGGCATGGGCGAGCCCTTGGCCAACGAGCGTGGCGTCCACGAAAGCCTGCGTATTCTGCTTGATCCGGATACCCTGGGCTTTTCCCGCCGCCGCATCACGGTCTCGACTTCCGGCCTTTTGCCCCAGATCCGCCGCCTCGGTGCGGCTTGGCCCGTCAACCTCGCCGTCTCCCTGCATGCGGCGCAGGATGCGTTGCGGAATGTACTGGTGCCGGCCAATCGCAAGTACCCGCTGGCGGACTTGCGGCGTTGCCTGGATACCTACCCCCTGGGGCCGCAACGCCATATCACCTTCGAATACGTGATGCTTCGAGGTGTGAACGACCGCGATTGCGATCTTGAGGCCCTGCGTAGATTCGTCCGGCCCGGGCGCGAACGCGTGAACCTGATCCCCTACAATCCCTGGCCGGGGAGCCCCTACCGGGGAACGGCGCCGGAAGAGATGCATCGTTTTGCCGGTCGATTGATCGCGGAAGGGATTCGAACCACGGTGCGGCGTTCGCGCGGGCTGGAGATCATGGCTGCCTGCGGGCAACTGCGAGCGACCGCAGCGGAAGCCGATTCACAGCCGACATGAC
>CAZHOU010000095.1:0-6323 GCA_964534165.1 uncultured Zetaproteobacteria bacterium | reverse complement strand
TCAGCATCTACGTCAACCCGCTGCAATTTGGCCCCCATGAAGATCTGGATGCCTATCCCCGCCCCTTCGAGGAGGATGCCGCCGCCTGCGAGCGCGAGGGTGTGGATGCCCTCTTCCACCCGCAGAACCTCTTCCCGGGTGGCGCACCGCAGGTGATGCTGCGGGCCGGAGAGATGGCCCGCTGCCTGTGCGGGATCCACCGTCCCGGCCACTTCGACGGCGTGCTCACCGTCGTGGCCGCGCTGTTCAATCTCGTGCAACCGCATGTCGCCGTCTTCGGCGAGAAAGACTGGCAGCAACTGACCCTCATTCGCCGCATGACGCTGGATCTGCGCATGCCGGTCGAGATCGCCGCCTGCGAGACCGTGCGTGAAGAAGACGGCCTAGCCGCAAGCAGCCGCAACCGCTACCTGGATCCGGACGATCGTGCCCGCGCCGCGGGCCTCCATGCCGCCCTGAAATGCATGCGGGAACGGGCGCAGGCCGGGGAGAAACGGGTGAAAGCATTGCTTGCCGCCGGTCTGGCCCGCCTGCGCGAAGCGGGCATCGATCCCGAATACCTGGAGATCCGCGCCGCCGACACGCTGGCGCCGCTTTCCTCCCTGGGGCGGCCGCCGGCCCGTGCCTTCGTGGCCGCCCGCATTGGCAAGGTGCGCCTGATCGATAACATGGCCCTGGAGGTGACATGAACATCACGATGCTGAAATCCAAACTGCACCGCGCGCGCGTGACATCGGCCGACCCCGATTACGAAGGCTCCTGCGCCATCGATCGCGCCCTCATGGAGGCCGCGGGCATCCTCCCCTTCGAGCAATTGCACGTCTACAACGTCAGCAACGGCGAACGCTTCACGACTTACGCCATCGCCGCCCCGAAAGATACGGGAACCATCGGCATGAACGGCGCCGCCGCCCGCAAGGCCGCCGTCGGCGACATCGTGATTCTCTGCACCTACGCCGCGATGCCGGCGGCCGAGGCCGCGGCCTTCGAGCCCATTCTCGTGTACCTGGACGATCGCAATCGCATCCGCGCAAGCAGCCGCGGCCGCCTCGCCGCCTGAGGAATTCCGGAGGATGCGGATTGGGTACCGGGGGGCGACGGTCAGAGAGATGAACCATGACTCGGGGACCCAGACCCCGTCCGACCCGGGCTGATCCATGCTCTACCGTCCGGTGCCCGACTACCACATGCACACGCCCCGCTGCCGTCATGCCGAGGGCCGCGTGCGGGACTATGCCGAGGCGGCCCTGGACCTCGGTCTGGAGGAGATCGGAATCTCCGATCACTCCCCGATGCCCACGGCGTTCATGGACGACTGGCGCATGCAGCCGGAGGAACTTGCCGATTACCTGCGCGAGGTGGAGGAGGTGCGCGAGCGCTACGCAGGGCGACTCATCGTGCGCATCGGGCTGGAAGCGGACTTCCGCCCCGGCAGCGAAGCGGCGGTGGCGGAGACGATCGCCGCGTATCCGTGGGACTATGTGATCGGTTCGGTGCACTACATCGGCGACTGGGATTTCGACAATCCGGAGCGCATGGAACGCTGGGGCGAGATCGGCATCGAGGATGCCTATTGCGCCTATTTCGATCTAGTCGCCGCCTCGGCCGCAAGCGGCATGTTCGACATCCTCGGCCATCCCGACCTGATCAAGAAATTCGGCCACAGGCCGGCGGCGGGCAGCCGCCGCGTGGCGGCGGCGATGGAAGCCATGCTGCAGGCGGTGAAACGCTCCGGTTGCGTGCTGGAAATCAGTTCCGCCGGCCTGCACAAGCCGGTGGGCGAGATCTACCCCGAACGGCGGATCGTGGAACGGGCGGCGGAACTCGGCATCCCCTTCACCTTCGGTTCGGATGCGCACTCGCCGCAGGCGGTCGGGCACGGCATGGATGCCTGCCTGGCTCTGCTTGAAGCCTGCGGCATCCACCACGTGCAGACCTTCGCCGGGCGTCGCCGGAAGGAGCAGCCTATTCGGAGGCTCGAAGGCCGCGAGAACAAATGAAGGCGGTGGAGAAAAACATCGGGCGAGTGGTGATCACCGGCGCCAGCGGCGGCTTCGGGCATGAATTCGCGCGGCAACTGGAGCGGCGCGGTCACCGTCTGTTGCTGCACGGGCGCGACAAGGCACGCATGCGGATGACCCTGGAGTCCCTGCAACACCCCGATCGGCATGCCTGCCTGTATGCGGATCTCGCCACGGCGGCGGGCTGCGAGGCCTTGAGTGCCGCGGCCAAAGAACACCGCGATCTCATCGGCCTTGTCAACAACGCCGGTTTCGGCGTCTGGGGTTCTTTCGCCCTGCGGGAGTACAAACCGCAGATGGAGGTGCTGCACACCGATCTGCTGGCTCCGGTGGCCCTGACTCATGCCCTGCTGCCGCTGCTTACCCGCAACCGCGGCTTTGTCATCAACGTTTCCTCCCTGGCCGGGGAAACACCCCTGCCGCACATGAGCACCTACTCGGCCGCCAAGGCGGGCCTGAGCTTCTGGAGCGAGGCCCTGCGTGCGGAAATGCGCGGAAAGGTGCGTATCGTGACGCTGGTGCCGGGCCCTTCACCCACAGGTTTTCGCCGCGTCTCGGGTATGCCGCAGGCGGTGGGCGGTTCGTTCCGCACCAACCCGGTCGTCATCGTGCGCCAGAGCCTCGCCTGCCTCGACCGCGGCGGCGGCTATTGCGTGCCCTTTCCCCGTCACCGCCTTCTGTGGCTGCTGCAGAGGCTCACCCCCCGCGCCGCCGCGGCAGCACTGATGCGGCGCATCCTGGCGCGCAGGTAAGCGGCCGCGCTGCCGTCTCACACAGGCTGGAGTGGAGACGGTGTTTTCGCTAGTATCGCCCGTCCATCAGGCGGGACACCCACTTATGTATCCGTGCATTGGATCGCTCGTCGTTTCGACCTGAATACAACTGCACAGGAACGAGGATGCTCATGACCAAGTTTTCACGGCCCGTTGCGCAAGGCCTGTATGATCCGTCCAACGAACACGATGCCTGCGGCGTCGGTTTCGTGGCCGACATCAAGAATCGCAAGAGCCATGACATCATCGAAAAAGGCCTGGAGATCCTGCTCAACCTCACCCATCGCGGCGCCGTCGGCGCCGATCCCAATGAAGGCGACGGCGCCGGCATCCTGACCCAGCTTCCAGACGCCTTCTTCCGAACCGCAGCGGCCGCGGAAGGTTTTGAACTGCCGGCAACCGGTAGCTACGGGGTCGGCATGATCTTCTTCCCGCGGGATGCGGAGATGCGCAAGACCTGCCGCGATATCATCGAGGCCATCCTCGATGAGGAGGGCTTGCCCGTGCTCGGCTGGCGCCGAGTGCCGGTGGACGCCGACGCCGCGGGTCTTCCGGCCAGCGTTCGCGCCTGCGAACCCATCATCCGTCAGCTCTTTATCCGTCGAGGGGAGGCGTGCAAGGACCAGGACGCCTTCGAACGCAAGCTCTTCGTCGCCCGCAAGCGCATCAACAACCGCATCATCGCCCTGGAGCAGAACGATCCGGCGCGCTTTTACATCGCCTCGATGTCCAGCCGCACGATCACCTACAAGGGCATGTTCCTCTCCCACCAACTCGGGGCCTACTACCGCGATCTGGCCGATCCGTCCTTTGCCAGCGCCCTGGCCCTCGTGCATCAGCGCTTTTCCACCAACACCTTTCCTTCCTGGGAACTGGCGCATCCGTTCCGCATGGTGGCCCACAACGGCGAGATCAACACCCTGCGCGGCAATCTCAATTGGATGAACGCCCGCCGGCATTCGATGTGCTCCGAGATTCTCGGCGAGGATCTGAAGAAGATCTGGCCGATCAGCAACGAGGGGCAGTCGGACACGGCATGCTTCGACAACGCCCTCGAACTCTTGTGCATGGGCGGCTATTCCCTGGCCCATGCCGCCATGCTGATGATCCCGGAAGCGTGGTCGGGCAACCGCCTGATGGACGAGAAGCGCAAGGCCTTCTACGAATTTCACGCCGCCCTGATGGAGCCGTGGGACGGGCCGGCGGCCGTGGCCTTCACCGACGGCCGCCAGATCGGGGCCACCCTGGATCGCAACGGCCTGCGCCCGGCCCGGTATCTGATCACCGCCGACAACCTGGTCGTCATGTCCTCCGAAATGGGGGTGCTGGACATCCCCGAGGAGAAAATCGTCAAGAAGTGGCGGCTGCAACCCGGAAAGATGTTCTTAATCGACCTTGAAGAAGGGCGAATCATCGACGATGCCGAACTCAAGCGGGAGCTTGCCACCGCCCGGCCCTACGGCGAATGGCTGGCCCGAACCCAGATCCAGCTCGAGGACCTGCCTCCGGCGGTGGCTCCGCAGACCCCCGAACACGCCACCCTGCTCGACCGCCAGCAGGCCTTCGGCTACACACAGGAGGATCTGAAGTTCCTGATGACGCCGATGGCGGTCTCGGGTCAGGAGGCCGTGGGCTCGATGGGCAACGACTCACCGCTGGCCGTGCTCTCCAACCGCCCCAAGCCCCTGTACAACTATTTCCGCCAGCTCTTTGCGCAGGTGACCAATCCCCCGATCGACCCGATCCGCGAGGAAATGGTCATGAGCCTGACCTCGATCATCGGTCCGCGCCCGAATCTGCTGGCGTTGAACGAAACCGAACCGCAACTGCGCCTGGAGGTGTACCAGCCGGTGCTGACCAACGGCGATCTCGAAAAGATCCGCCACATCGATCAGTACACCGACGGTCGCTTCCGCACCGTCACCCTGTCCATCTGCTACGCCGCCGCCGAGGGCGCGACCGGTATGGAAGCGGCACTTGACACCCTGTGCCGGCGGGCGGAGGAAGCCGTGCGCGAGCATGCCAACATCCTCATCCTCTCCGACCGCGACATGGATGCGGAACACGTGGCCATTCCGGCCCTGCTCGCTACCAGCGCCGTGCATCACCATCTGATCCGCGAAGGCCTGCGCACCGAAACCGGGCTGGTGGTGGAAACCGGCAGCGCCCGCGAAGTCCACCATTTCTGTTGCCTGGCCGGCTACGGCGCCGAGGCCGTCAATCCCTATCTCGCCTTCGAGACCCTGGAGGACATGAAGCGCCAGGGGCTTTTGCCGGAGGATCTGACCCTGGAGGAGATCCGCACCCGTTACATCAAGGCCGTGGGCAAGGGTCTGTTCAAGGTCATGTCCAAGATGGGCATTTCCACCTACCAGTCGTACTGCGGCGCCCAGATCTTCGAGGCTGTCGGCCTGAACAGGGAATTCATCAACAAGTATTTCACCGGCACCGCCTCCCAGATCGAGGGGGAGGGACTGGTGGAGATCGCCGAGGAAGCCGTCCGCCGCCACCGCGACGCCTACAGCAACCTGATGATCTACAGGGATGCCCTGGATGTCGGCGGCGAATACGCCTGGCGGGTGCGCGGGGAGGAGCATCTGCTCACCCCCGAGGCCATCGCCAGGCTGCAACACGCGGTGCGCAAGGGGGATTACGATCTGTACCGGCAGTACGCGGAGATGATCAACAACCAGGAGGGCCGTCTGAAGACCCTGCGCGGCCTGTTCAGGTTCAACCGTCGCAAGCCGGTCCCGATCGAGGAGGTCGAGCCCGTCGAATCCCTCGTCCGGCGCTTTGCCACCGGTGCCATGAGCTTCGGTTCCATCTCCTATGAGGCGCACACGACGCTGGCCATCGCCATGAATCGCCTGGGCGGAAAATCGAACACCGGCGAGGGAGGCGAGGAACCCGAGCGTTTCAAGCCGCTTCCGAACGGCGACTCGATGCGCTCGGCCATCAAGCAGGTTGCCTCCGGCCGCTTCGGGGTGACCATCGAGTATCTCGTCAATTCCGATCAGATCCAGATCAAGATGGCCCAAGGCGCCAAGCCCGGCGAGGGCGGTCAGCTTCCGGGCCACAAGGTGGATCGCAGAATCGCGCGCGTGCGGCACTCGACGCCGGGCGTGGGGCTGATTTCACCCCCCCCGCATCACGACATCTATTCCATCGAGGATCTGGCGCAGTTGATTTTCGATCTGAAGAACGCCAATCCGCAGGCGGACATCAGCGTCAAGCTGGTATCCGAGATCGGCGTCGGTACGATCGCCGCCGGCGTCGTCAAGGCGCACGCCGACCACGTCGTCATCGCCGGCCATGACGGCGGCACCGGCGCCTCCCCGCTCACCTCGATCAAGCACGCAGGTACACCCTGGGAACTGGGTCTGGCGGAAACGCAGCAGACTCTGGTCCAAAACCGCCTGCGTGGGCGCACGACCCTGCAGGTGGACGGACAGATCCGCACCGGCCGCGATGTCGTCATCGCCGGCCTCCTGGGCGCCGACGAGGTTGCCTTCGGCACCATCGCCCTGGT